>JAGNPP010000085.1 GCA_017989575.1 Chryseobacterium sp. | reverse complement strand
ATAGAATAGAACTTTACACGGAAGCTTACGCCAAACATTATCTCCAAAACAAAGAATTTGCGGTAGAATCGTATTTTAAAACCGCCGTTGTTGCGAGTGGATACGGCTTGGGAATCAATGCAGGACACGATTTGAGTTTAGAAAATCTAAAATATTTCTCAGACAACATTCCGAATCTTTTGGAAGTTTCCATAGGTCACGCTTTGATTTCGGAAGCTTTGTATTTGGGATTGGAAAATACGGTTCAGGCTTATTTGAAACGTTTAGCTAAATGGTAATTATATTTTATTATTAATGGAAATTTTACACTCAAAAATATACGGAGAAGAGAGAACAGAAATGCCACTTTTGGTTTTTCACGGATTGTTTGGAATGTTGGATAACTGGGGAAGTTTCGGAAAAGAATTTGGAGAATTGATGCCGACTCACATCTTAGATTTGAGAAATCACGGACGCAGTTTTCATTCAGATTCTATGTCGCACGACGATTTGGCTCAAGATATTGTCAATTATATGGACGCTCACAACATTCAAAAAGCCAATGTTTTAGGTCATTCTTTAGGAGGAAAAGCAGTAATGCAATTTGCCATCAATTTTCCGGAAAGATTGGAAAAACTGATTGTTGTAGATATTACACCAAAAGCCTATCCGCCACATCATCAGGGGATTCTCAAAGCTTTACAAAGTGTAGATTTTGACAAAGTAGAATCTCGTCAAGATGTAGAAAAAGGTTTGGGAGAATATATTCACGAAAAATTTGTGATTCAGTTCTTGATGAAGAACTTGTACTGGACAGACGATAAAAAGCTGGCTTGGAGATTCAATCTGAAAACTTTAGCTGAAAAATATACAGAGTTTGTATCAAACGCAATTAGATTCGGGGTTTTCAAAGGGCCGACTTTGTTCATTGGTGGAGCAAATTCCAATTATATTTTGCCTCAAGACGAATTGCTCATCAGACAACAATTCCCAGATTCGAAAATCATCAAAATCAAAAATGCAGAACATTGGGTTCAAGCGAATAATCCTGTTGATTTTGGTATCGCTGTGAAAGAATTCTTGCAAGGTTAGTTTTCAAGTTTTATCTTTGAGACTTATGATCAGACATCAACAGCTTATCTACAAATTGGTACTTGGCTTTTCTGCCATCATCAATCTTTTTCTTTTAGGACTTCTCTTTTTCGTGCTTCGAGATTCACTTTCCGGAACAGGAAATTGGTTTCTGATTTTGGAAGGCAAAAGCTTGTGGTATTTTGTTGGCGTTGTATTAATATTTTCAATATTGAACGCTGTTTTCATCATTCAGCTTTTCAAAAAAACGTCCGACATCGGTCATCAAACATCTGATATAGAATGATTTTAGTAACTGGCGCAACAGGGATTTTGGGAAGAGTCATCGTTCTCGAGCTTTTGAAAAAAGAGAAGAAAGTCCGTGCCACCAAAAGAAAAACCAGCAACCTGAAAGATGTTTTAGAATCTTACCGATTTTATACAGATCAGCCTGATTTTTACTTCAATCAAATCGAATGGATGGATGTGGATTTCGAAGATTCGGAATCAATTAAGAATGTTTTGAAAGGTGTGAAGGAAGTTTATCATTGCTCTGCCAAAGTCAGTTTCAATCCAAAAGATGAAAAAGAACTGTACCGAAATAATTCTGAAGTTACAGAGAAATTACTTTTCGCCATCGATTCCAATCAAGTCAAAAAGTTTCTTTTCGTAAGTTCCATCGCTGTTTTGGATGGTTATAATGAAAAAGGTGAAATGGATGAAAATTCTGATTTTAATGAGAAACTGGATCATTCCAATTATGCGATTTCCAAATATGTTTCGGAAATGGAAGTTTGGCGCGCACAGTACGAAGGTCTCAACACCGTCATCATCAATCCAGGTTTAATTATCGGTTCCGGAAACTGGAATCACAGCAGTGGAAAATTGTTCAAAGAATTATCGAATGGTTTTACATTTCCCGGTTCTACGGCTTATGTGGATGTGCGAGATGTGGCGAATATTGCGATTGAATTGATGGAAAAATCAATCTTCGAAAACCGCTTTATCATCACTTCAGAAAATGTGAAATACAAAACGATTTCTGATAAAGTTCGCAAAGCCTTTGGAAAATCACCTGTGAAAATCATCCCGAATGCGATTCTTGATATTTTACCTATATTTTCAACATTGCTTGGTTGGCTTATTCCAATCCTGAAATTGGCAAACAAAACCAACGTAGAAACTATCAAATCCGATTCGAAAATCACCAATCAAAAAATTCGGGAAACGTTGAATTACGAATTCATTCCCATCGATGAAAGTGTGGATTTCCATTTGAAAAACTACCTTTCAGATAGGAAATGATATTTTCTATCGTCATGTTAAGCTTTGTTTAATTATCTCAAAAGTCGTATTTTTACGCAACATATTTTAATAAAATCTAATCTTAAGTCTTATAATGAATACACAACAATTCGTAAACCGCCACATCAGTCTCAACGAAGCTGATAAAGCGGAAATGCTGAATAAAGTAGGAGCAAAAAGTATAGAAGAATTAATCTCACAAACCATTCCTGATGCCATCAGGTTAGAAAAAGATCTCAACATCTCAGAGCCGCTTTCGGAGTACGAAATGTTACTGCATTCTAAAGATTTGGCTTCTAAGAACCAAAGTTTTGACAACTATATTGGGTTTGGATATCACAATACGATTTTGCCTTCGCCAATCCAGAGAAACATTCTGGAAAATCCAAGCTGGTACACCGCTTACACACCTTACCAGGCAGAGATTGCGCAGGGAAGATTGGAAGCTTTGCTCAATTTCCAAACAGTCGTTTCGGATTTGACTGGATTTCCTTTGGCAAACGCTTCATTGCTTGACGAATCTACGGCTGCTGCAGAAGCAATGCATATGTTCTTCAACAACAGAACGAAAGACCAAAAGAAAAATAATGCTTCGAAGTTTTTCATCTCAGATTTGGTATTGCCACAAACGATTTCTGTTCTTAAGACAAAGGCAGAAGGTCTTGGAATCGATGTAATTGTTGGGAATCACATCAATCACCAATTCAATGATTCTTACTACGGCGTTTTGTTGCAATATCCGGGGAAAAACGGAATCGTTTTAGACTATACAGAAAATATTACTTATTACAAAGAATTCAACCTGCAAGTGGTTGTAGCTTGTGATCCGATGGCTTTGGTAAAGCTGAAATCTCCTGCTGATATGGGCGCAGATTGTGCTGTTGGAACGTCTCAAAGATTCGGAATCCCGATGGGTTATGGTGGTCCTCACGCCGCATTTTTCACTTGCAAGGAAGATTATAAAAGAGATATTCCGGGAAGAATCATTGGTGTTTCTCAAGATATGTACGGAAAACGTGCGTTGAGAATGGCGCTTCAAACCAGAGAGCAGCACATTAAAAGAGAAAGAGCAACCTCCAATATCTGTACAGCTCAGGTTTTACTTGCTGTAATGGCTGGGATGTATGCAGTTTATCACGGACCAAAAGGTTTGGAATTTATCGCTGATCAAATCCATTATAAAACCAATGCTTTGGGCGATGCGCTGAAAGTTTTGGGTTATGACATCGTGGACGAGCCTGTTTTTGATACGGTGAAATTCAGATTGCATGAGGAGGAAAAATCTTCTTTGAGAATGAAAATGAGAGATCAGAAAATCAATCTTAATTATTTCTCTCAAGGCATCGTAAGTATTTCATTAAACGAAACTACAACTGTTGACAAACTAAACCAATTGATCGAAGCTTTTGCACAGTTCAAAGGGAAACAAGGTTATAAAGTTTCATTAAAAGAAGAATATTCTATTCCAGCAGAATTGTTGAGAGAAGATAAAATATTAGAAGAAGAAGTTTTCAACAAATACCATACGGAGACAGAATTGATGCGTTACATCAAACGTCTGGAAAGAAAAGATTTGTCATTGACACATTCTATGATTTCTCTTGGATCTTGTACAATGAAACTGAACGCCGCAACTCAGATGATCCCTTTATCTTGGGGCGAGTGGGGAAGTGTTCATCCATTTGTGCCAACGGAGCAAGCAGGCGGTTATCAGGAAATGATCAAAGAATTGGAGAAAGATTTAGCTGAAATCACTGGTTTCGCTGGAACTTCTCTTCAGCCAAACTCTGGCGCGCAAGGCGAATATGCTGGACTAATGGTTATCAGAGAATATCATAAAAACAGAGGCGAAGGCCATAGAAATATCGTTCTTATTCCTCAATCTGCACACGGAACCAATCCGGCTTCTGCAGCAATGGCGGGAATGAAAATCGTGGTGGTGAAAAATCTTGAAAGTGGCGAAATTGATTTTGAAGATTTCAAAGCGAAAACTGAGTTGCATTCTGAGAACTTGTCTTGTGTGATGATCACTTATCCTTCGACTTACGGATTCTTCGATGCGAATATCAAGGAAATTACAAAACTAACGCACGAGCACGGCGGACAAGTCTATATGGACGGTGCGAATATGAATGCGCAAGTTGGATTCACAAGTCCGGGGAATATCGGGGCAGATGTTTGTCACCTGAATCTTCACAAGACTTTCGCAATTCCTCACGGTGGCGGTGGTCCTGGTGTTGGTCCAATCTGTGTGTCTGAGCATTTAGTTCCATTCTTACCAACCAATGCCAATATTCCAATCGGTGGAAAAGAAGCCATTGAAGGAATTTCTGCAGCGCCTTACGGTTCTGGATTGATTTTAAATATTTCTTACGCTTACATCAAAATGTTGGGAACTTCTGGTTTGAAGAAAGCAACTGAGCACGCAATCCTGAATGCTAATTATCTGAAAGAAATCTTAGCTGAGCATTTTCCAATCCTTTATGCGAACGACAAAGGCAGAGTAGCACACGAGTGCATCGTGGATTTCCGTCAGTTCAAATCTTTGGGAATTGAAGTGGCTGATATCGCAAAACGTTTGATGGATTATGGTTTCCACGCACCAACAGTGAGTTTCCCTGTTGCTGGAACATTGATGATTGAACCAACCGAATCTGAAAACAAAGACGAAATTGATAGATTTGCGGAAGCGTTGATTAATATCAAAAAAGAAATCGATGAGATTGCAAACGGTGAAGCAGACAGAGAAAACAACGTCTTGAAAAATGCACCTCACACAGAGCAATTGGTGATTTCGGATTCTTGGGACAAACCTTACGGAAGAGAGAAAGCCGCTTATCCACTGGATTGGGTGAGAACTCACAAATTCTTTGCAACGGTTGCGAGAATTGATGAAGCTTATGGTGATAGAAATCTAGTTTGTACTTGTGAGCCGATTGAAGCTTATATGTAAAAATAGACAGATAGATCATAGACGAAGAGATGATAGATTTTAATTCTTCGTTTATGAAAAGCAAACCTCTCCGATATTGGAGAGGTTTTTTTGTTTTTTAAGACCGTTTTTTGGAAATTAAATGTTATTCGTAGTTTTTTATTGTTGCTAGTAACTCCGTTTTGAAATTATAAATTTCGTCCAAAGAAGCGATTAGTTTTTTCTCTCCGTTGTCTTTTCCGTTGTGGAAAACTTCAACATATTTATTTGATGAATTAAAATGTAAACGACAGATTGGTTTGCGGTTATTGTCATCCAACAAAATTCCAAAATATGATTGTGTGTCTCTGAATGCAATTCTAGAAGCAGGTAAAATTTCTCTTAAAATCGCTTTTATAATTTGAGAACCTTCCATTTCTTCATCCGTCGTTATGAATTTTGGAGTATCTGTATTTTCGTCGATTGGTTCTATTTGCTCAGTCTTTTTGGAAGGAATAGTTTCATTAATATTCAATGCATTTTTCAACCTAAAATTGATTGATTCGTTGATTGAATTAGAAAATGCTTTTCTTGTATATTCTTTAAAAGTAACCAGTCTTGAAGTTGTCATAGGTTTGTCGAAAAACCGATTCACTAACAGTCGGACAATTTCATCAGAAGGATTTTGGAGTTCTTTTTCAAATTCGTTTCGGATTGCTTTTATATATTTTAAAGATTCTGCTGAATCTAAAATTTGCTCCAAATTATAGCCGTTTTTAGAAAACTTTTCTAATATTTTCAAGCTCGAATCTTTTAAATTCGATAAATCCAAAGTGAAAAATGGCTTTTCGTCCATTATGTTTGGTTTTTCCAAATCTGCATAGAAATTATATTGATGGCCATTTGTTAAAACACCAAAACGAGATTTTGAAACGTGATAGTATCTATGAAGCTGAGAATTATGAGCATCAACTTTTTCTTTCCAATGTTTACATTCGATGATAAGAATTGGTTCGCCATCTCTTTTGATAACGTAATCAATCTTTTCGCCTTTTTTGGTCCCAATATCACAAATGAATTCCGGAATTACTTCGGTTGGATTAAAAATGTCATATCCCAAAATTTGAATAAATGGCATTACGAACGCATTTTTAGTTGCTTCTTCAGTATTTATTTGGTCTTTTAAAGCGTCAACTCTTTGATGTAATTGTTCTAATTTTAGTTTTAAATCTGATTCCATAGCTTTCGTTTTTACTGTGACAATTGGTTAGTTATTAATACTTTACAATTATTTAAAAAATTATTTAATTATAAATTTTAATTAATTTTTTATTGTTATTAAATCTATATTGTTTAGTAAGATTAACAAAACTATCATTATTGAGTTTTACTTTTTTACGGATTTCCGTATTTTGCTAAAATTATTTCACCTCAAACATTATTTGAAATAATAAAACCCCGCGTAGGTGCGAGGTTTATTGAATATTCCTATGTGAAAATTTTTTATTAGAACTGCTTCGGCTTCACTTTTCTCTCCGCGGATTCCGCAATTTCAAAAATCCTTTTCTGTCTGGTTTCTGGTCTTTTCGCGCTGATGATCCAGTAGAGCATCATTTTTTTTATCGATTTGCTAAGGTTTTGGAAAAACTCGGTGGCGTTTGGTCTTGAGGAAAGTTCGAGCAGTAGGTCTTCGGGGATTATGAGTTCTTCTATGCTGTCCAGAATTTCCCACGAGCCGTTTTCTTTGGCGATGATAATACAGTTGAGTCCCGATTGGAACATCCTGTTTTCGGCTGTGAGTTTTTCTATTTTTTGTTTGTTGATTTTGGACCAAGTGCTCTTTGGTTTTCGTTTTCCGAAATATTGGATGGAGGATTCGTCGTCCAGTTTTTTCTTAAGGCTATCAATCCAACCAAAACAAAGCGCTTCGTCCACAGCTTCACTCCAGCTGACAGATGGTTTGCCGGATTTCTTGTTGTATTGAACAAGCCAAATCCCATTGTCGCGCGTATGGTTTTCCACCAGCCAATTGCGCCATTGCTCTGGCGTTTCGGGGTAGAAGGTTTCGTAAATTTTGGTTGGTTTGGAACTCATTGGAAAGTTGGTGAATTAAGTGTTGCGATGTGAGAATATTCAATTCTAATCGTTATTTAGCTTAAGCTTCATCATAATATCGGTCTGTTCATCATTCCCCAATTTGAAAATGTGCTTATCAAATTCTTCGAAACCATTTTTCTTATAGAAGCTGATGGCTCTCGGATTCTCTTCCCAAACGCCCAACCAAACGTAATCTGATTTTTTATCTTTTGCCACTTCAATGGCTTTGTTGTAAAGAATTTGTCCCACTTTTTTGCCGTGAAATTCTTGAAGGACGTAAATCCTTTCGATTTCCAAAGCTTTGTCATCTTTCAGTTCCGTTTGTGAGGCACCGAAGTTCAATTTCAAGTAGCCAATCACTTCGTTGTCCAATGTAGCAAAGTAGAATTCGGCATTTTGGTCTTCCAATTCGGTCGTCAATTTATCTTCAGAAAAACCTTCTTCCAAATATTTGGTTATATTTTCCTCGGTGTTAGAAGCTGCAAATGTTTCATAGAAGGTTTGTCTTCCGATTTTTTGTAAAGCTGGCAAATCAGAAATTGATATTTTTTGGACTGTGATATTTTCCATTTTTGAGTAAATGTTTTGTTGTAATTAATTGGATTAATGAAAATTAAATTTCATCCTAATGCGTCGCCGATTTTGAAAATAAATTAATGACCAAAACGCCAACGATAATGATTGCTATTCCTAACATTGCTGGCAAATCCAGTTTCTGTTTGAAAAAGAAAACGGAAACCAAAGCCGTCAAAACAATTCCCAATCCTGCCCAAATCGCGTAAGCCACACCCAGCGGAATCTCTTTGATAGCGTGCGAAAAGAAATAAAAATACCCTGTGAAAGCAATGACTGTAATGAGACTCGGCCATAGTTTTGTAAAGTTCTCCGACCGCGCCAGACAACTGGTTCCTAAGACTTCCAAGCAGATTGCTAATCCTAAAAATAGATATTTCATGTGTCTTTAATTTTGATATATCAGACTTTTTCTTTTGTGATCCACTTTCCAACTGTTGGCGCTTCGTAATTTTTCATTTTGTCCAACAGTTCTTCAATATTATCGCTTACGATGAGCATATCTTGGTTCACTTGTTTAAGGAAACCCTTGTCGACGGTCGTTTGGATGAATGTAATCAATGAATCATAAAATCCATCAATATTCAAGATAGCGATTGGTTTTTTGTGAAGCCCCAATTGAGCCCAAGTCAGCATTTCGAAAAATTCTTCCAAGGTTCCAAAACCGCCTGGCAAAGCAATCACGCCATCGCAAAGGTCGTTCATTTTGGTTTTTCGTTCGTGCATCGTTTCAACCAAAAATAATTCGGTCAAATGGTCGTGGGCAATTTCTTTTGATCTTAGGAAGTTGGGCAAAACGCCAAAAACTTCACCACCTTTTTCCAAAAAACCATCTGCTACAGCGCCCATCAATCCTACGTTTGCACCGCCATAGACCAATCCGATATTTTCTTCCGCCAGTTTGTTTCCTAATAAAATGGCTTGTGTTTTAAAGATCTCATCGGTTCCGAAGCTGGATCCGCAAAATACTGTTACTCTTTTCATAATTTCTTAAATTCTATTTGATCCAACCAACCAATTTTTTCCAATTCTCCATCTCCGTTTTTCTCTGAATCAAATCTTTTGGTGGCAAATGATTTTCGTGTTTTGCCTGTGTTCGGAGGATGTCTGTTTGTTCCTCAAGCGTGTTCAAACCGATGGATTTTCTTCTTTGATTGACTTTATTAATGTCATCAAAATCGTTCGGACTCAATTCTCCATTTTCGTCCCAGTCAAATTGGGTTCCGTAAAGTTGCGGTATATTTTCAAAAGTTGCAATTCGGTCTGCGAGATAGGCGAGATTTCGAGGGTCGGCTTTCTTCTTTTTAACTTCAATTTCGAAAAGTTCGGCACATTTTTT
>JAGNPP010000322.1 GCA_017989575.1 Chryseobacterium sp. | reverse complement strand
GTTTTATCCTTAACGTAGAAGAAGAGGACGTAGAATGGTTGGACGATTTGGAAGGAGATGATGAGGAAACTGTAGCAAACGAGGCTACAAAAGTGGTGGAAGAAGCCTTCAAATGGTGTGATGAAGAGCTTGCAAAATACGACGACGAGGAAGACGAAGAATAGTAAAAAAGGAACTCAACACTGAGTTCCTTTTTTATTATGCCTTTTATTTGTGATCACAAAAAAAATTTATAGCCGATTTATCAAAAGTAATTGTGAAAATATGAGAATAGCTTTCACAAGAATTTAAATTAATCTTGCTTTTTATTGAATTTCAAAAGTAGCAAATTGTCTTTGTACAATTCCAATGTCGTTTCTGTCACCACATATTTGTTCACTTCCTGCAAAACGCTGATGTAGCTGGTTTCCGAAGTCATATTGTTGCACATTTTTCTGGTAGAACCAATGTTTTTTGCAGAGAAATTTCCAGCCGAAGTATCGATTACCGCATCAGAAAAATAATTGTTGCAGCCTGCATTTCCGGAGATTCTGTTTTGCTCTATCAGCAATGTTGGCTTATTCGTAATGTCATCTGCCAAAACCCATTGCGTCCCTGTCACAGGTGCTTGATTTTTCCCTAATTTAGCAACATTTCCTACTCTACTGGTACAAGAAACAATCGTAAGGGACAATATAGATGTTAAAAGAAGTTTTTTCATTTTTATAAAATTACATTCCAAAGATAAGATTTTCTTTTTAACATAATCTTTTTTCAATGATGGATTTTCGGACATAATCTTTTAACTTTTAATGATCGAATTTTCATTTTGCACTTTTTGCAGATTCCGGATTTTGAAATTGTGGGTGAAAATCCGTTCTGCTTTTTTATGTTTTTCTTTATATTTGAAAAAGTAAACCTTTGCATCATCGCTTTGGTTTTGATTAAAAAAACAAACATCAAATGAAAGAAGAAAGTATTGATAAATTGAATTCTCTGTTTTCCAATCTGAAATCTGAGGAGGAAAAACTGAGAGCCAGTCAGGAAAAACAAAAAAGCGAAGAAGACTTATTTGTAGAAGGTTTCAAAACGCTTTGCAAGAATTTGATTGACCCAAAAATGCAAGAATTCCGAAGAATGCTGAGACAGAATGGATTTGGCTGCAAAATCACCATCAATGAAGAAAGTAAGAGCGGAAACGGAATCAATGCGCAACCCAACATCAAACTTCAGATTTCCAGAAATGTAGAGTCTAATTTTTACACGAATAATAAGTTTCCGCACATCATGTTCACCGCCGACAAATATTACAAGAAAATCGGAATTCATCTTGATACGATTTTCCAAAACGGCGAAGGAACTGCTGTAATGAAGGAACAAAGCTACACGCTGGAAACGCTGAATGAGGAAATTGTAGAAAAAGAAATTGTAGAATCAATCGAAAAAATTTTGACGAACAAATAAATCCTGAAGATGAAAAATTTGATCATTTTTTTGTTTAGTACAACATTTTTGATTCAATGTCAAGAGAAAGCGACTGAGAAAAACATAATCACGAAAACTGAAACTAATCTAAGCGCTAAGGACAGTTTGCGTCACGAAACTATTGATTATCAAGAGTTCAAAGCGGACTCAATCCAAAACATCAACATTTCTGCTTTTGACACTTTTACAACGCATCGGCTGAATCAATTCAAAATTGTGACTGGATACTACAAGCCTGTGGGTGGTAAAATTGTGCCGCCAGATACGGAAAACAACAGCGGAAGACGCTTACTGGTTTTGGATTCGCAAAACAAAATTGTTTTCAAATCGATTGGATTTGGAGACATCTACCTTTTCGAACCGCACTTTTTCAAGAATGATTACAATGATAAAATCATTATCATTTTTCAGATTGCCTACGAATATTTTATGGGTGGCGAAGCATTCCTGATCGATGGCAACAACATCAAATATCTTGGAAATATGGACATAGAATCCAACCAAATGGAATTGCCAATGACCAAGATTTTGAAAATCAAAGAAGCCGACAGGAAAATAAGTTTCACCTTTGAAACGGACTCTCTACTTCTGCAGCCTGGCAGCAAGGATATTTTCATCAAGAATGAAGATACAAAGTATGTTTACGAAAATTCCAAACTTAAATTTTATAGATGATTTTTGGCTATCAAGATCAATAAAAAACTTAAGCTTTAAATGGAATGAGTGACTTTTTTAATGGCAGATCAAGCAAAATAAGTTGGCTGTTTTTTCACAAATAAATTAATAATGAATAAGTTATGATTTTTAAATTTTAAAAGCTTAATTTTGCACCCCGAAAATAGGCATTGCAATACGCCTTGACAAATCAATAAAATCTAATTATGAAAAGAATAGGCGAACACAGAAAGCTTCTAGGCGTTGAAAAAACTGCAACTCTGAAAGACCTGAAAACCATTTACAGAAACACAATGAAGGACACACATCCTGATAAATTTGTAAATAATGAAGCCGGAAAACTGGAAGCTGAAGAAAAAAGCAAATCTGTAATCGAAGCATATCATTTCTTAGTAAGCATCCACGAGGAAACGCAGGAAAAATACAAGGAAGAATACACAGAAACGATTACGAAATCTAATATACAGGATTTTTTCTTAGAAAAATCAATTTTGACCGTTCAGCATTTGAATGGAAAAATGTTCGAATATATTGGTGTTCCAAGAAATATTTATATCAAAATGGTGAATTCAGATTCTCCAAGTCGTTTTGCTAGAAGACACATCTACGGGAATTTTATTTATAGAAAATCCGGTGAGGTGATGGCGGATTAATTTTCGACATTTTAAAAGATATACGGACTCTCAGATTTTTCTGGGAGTTTTTTTTAGTAAATACATAAAAAAAGCCGCCTCATTTTAAAAACGAGACGGCTTCCAACTTAACTATAAATATTAATCTACGTGTTTCGGTGTGTAACCGTCTTCACTTAGTTCTCTGTGGTCATATTCTGCTTTCATTTCAGCGTCATAATCTACCGCTTCGTCTTTGCCCATTCTTCTAAGAAGTGAATCAAATAATGAATAAACAACTGGTACGATAATCAAGGTAAGGAAT
>JAGNPP010000084.1 GCA_017989575.1 Chryseobacterium sp. | reverse complement strand
TGTTCATGTATTTAATGACTTGGTAATCAATTAAATATACGATTTTTTAATCAAATGAACAATCTTTTTTCTTTAAATCTCTAAATGCACAACAGGTTTATTTTATATTTTTATTTAGCCTTGTCAAGGTTTGAAACCTTGACAAGGCTTTGTTCTATTTCTTAGTCACAATTTTTTTGAATTCGTCGTAAACTATCTGTGCCATTGCTTTTGCGCCTTCTGGCTGGAAATGTGTGTCGTCTTTTTGTCCGTTTGGATAAGCTGGATATTTACCTTCTGGAAGATTCATAAAATAAGTCGTGGTAACAAAATCTTTTCCTTTTTCCGTGAAAAACTCACGAGAAAGTTTGTTAAGGTCGATGAAATCTACCTTTTGCTCCTGCGCCACTTCTATCATCGCTTTGGCATATTCTACGTGGCTATCGCCCAAAACGCCATCCTTCCAAGGATAATTTCGGGAAACGGGCGTTACCAAAATTGGCGTTGCACCTTTCTCACGAACTTGGTGAATGTACAATCTCAAATACTCTTTGTAACCTGGAACATCCACATATCTATCGACTTTTTTCTCAGATTCGTCGTTGTGACCAAACTGAATCAAGACCCAATCCTTCGGTTTTAGATTTTCAAAAATATAACGCCATCTTCCTTCTTGGAAAAAAGTTCTTGTGCTTCTTCCGCCTTTGGCTTTGTCAATTACCAAAACGTTTTTCGCCAATGAAGATTTGAAAGTTTTCAAACTATCAGCGACAAAAAATTCCTGAAAAACACCACCCCAACCTTGCTGTGGATAACGCTTTTCCTGATAATTGCTTTCCAAACTGTAATCTGTCAAAGTGGAATCGCCAGCCAAGAAAATGTTGGTTGTGCTCTTGTCTTTGGAAGGTTGAACGATTTTTTCTTTCTGATTATCTTGCTCCGTTTGCGCAGAAATCATCAACGATGCTGAGATAAAAAATGCGGTGGAGATATTTTTAAAAGATAATTTCATTTTTAATATTAATAATTGATTTTACTTTATTTTTTTGTAATTCTGAAAAAGTCAAAATCTGCGTAACCGCCTCTTGAAACTTTTGGATCGCTCACAGAATAGATTCCGACTTTGGCGCCAATCCATTTTCCTGGTTTTGCTTGGAAAGTGTCTCCTATATTTTCAAATTTCTTCCCATTTTCGCTGTAGCTGAATGTGCAAATTCCGTTTGGTTCTTTGACATCAACTTTCAGATAGGCTTCGTTTGATTTTAATTTGATTTCATTAAGGATCTTCTCCTCGCCACCTTTTTCAGCTTTAGGCGCTTTTCTTAGTTGAAGATAATAACCATCTGGTTTATTTGTGATTACAAGAGAAGCGTGGTCTGTTCCCATTACCAAAAGTCCAGCAACTTTGCCTTGTTTGGCATCTTCTGGAAACAATTTTACTTTGGTTGTCGCCACAAAATTTGGAGCAGGAAATTTCTGAGTCAATAAGTTTGGAACGTTCCAAAGATTTTTTTCGCCTTCCGGAACTTTGATTGAGAATAATCTTAAATAATCTTTCCCTGGAATTTTCGCTGACCAAACTACATTCTCATTGGCGCTCCATTGCCACTGCAAACCAATTTTATCATCATTGAATTCATCTGATTCTGCTGGCGTTTCGATTGGAAATATTTTTCCAACTTCAGGTTTTTTATGCGTTAGAACTGGTTCTCCAATGCCGTTTTTATCAGTATCAATTCCCATTACAGGCCAATCTTTTTCCCACTTCATTGGTTGCAGATGAACTAGTCTTCCGCCCGCATCTACATCTTGAAAATGGTAAAACCAATCTTGCCCATTCGGCGTATCTACCCAAGCGCCTTGGTGTGGTCCATTGATTTTTGATTTCCCTTGTTCCAAAACGATTTTCTCTTCGTAAGGTCCATAGATATTCTTTGACCTCAAAACCAATTGCCAACCAGTTGCAACGCCACCAGCTGGAGCAAAAATGTAATAATAGCCGTTTCTCTTATAAAACTTTGGACCTTCAACTGTTGGATGCGCATCGTGGCCATCGAAGATATGAACGCCTTTGTCCAGAACTTTTGTTCCTTCGGGATTCATTTTATTGATGGTCAAAATACTTTTGACTCCAGCTCTGCTTCCTGCCCAACCGTGAACGAGATAAGCGTTTCCGTCGTCATCCCAAAGTGGACAAGTGTCAATCAATCCTTTGCCTTCCATCACCAAAACCGGCTCTTCCCATTTTCCAAGAGGGTCTTTGGTTTTCACCATAAAAACACCAAAATCCGGGTCGCCCCAATAGATGAAATATTCGCCTTTGTGAAAACGAATGCTCGGTGCCCAAACGCCGTTTCCCCTTTGTGGAACCTTGTAAGTTTCTTTCGGAATAAGGTCTGTAATGGCATAATTTACCAATTTCCAGTTCACCATATCTTTGGAATGAAGAATTGGTAAACCCGGAATTTCATTGAAACTGGAAGCCGTCATAAAATAATCGTCGCCAACGCGGATTGCGTCTGGGTCAGAATAATCTGAATATAAAACGGGATTTTTGTAAGTTCCATTTCCTAAATCTGAAACCCAAACTTCCGAAACGTAAGGTTTTGTTTTTTGAGCATCCAATTGATTGATTGACAAGGCAAACAATGAAAGGATGATATGTTTTTTGTTGATTTTCAAATTTCAATATTTAAATGAATAAAATTTCTCTCGCTGATTTTGCAAATTTTTCAGATTTTTATCATCGAATCGCTCGCAACCCGACTTGAGCGGAAATCCTTTTTTGCGTAAACTAAATTTCTATTTATATGGAAACGTCTGCAAAAAAGATTGGGAGCGGAAGGCGGATAAGTTGCCCTAAAAATTTTAATAAAATTCTATTTTTCTAATTCCAAACTTGCTAGGATGAATGGTCCAGTTCCTTTTGGGTCATTCGGGCGGATTTCTTCGTTGACGTAATATTCGTAGGTTCCACTTCTGTAAGGCGTTCCACCCAAACCTGCAACTGCACAGTTTTGATTTAAATTGACTGTTCCATCTTTTTCTACAGAGATTAGATTTTTGATGATTCCGTCATAACCTTTCTTTGCAATGGTTTTGTAAGATGTTGGCAAATAGCCTTTTCTTGCGCCTTTTGCAAATGTGTAAACGAACATAGACGATGCGGAAGCTTCCAGGTAATTTCCTTTTTCGCCACCTTTGTCCAATACTTGATACCAAAGTCCTGTTTTCGAATCCTGAACTTTTACCAAAGCTTCGGAATAGGAATTTAGGTAAGAAATCAATCTTGCTCTTCCTGGATGATTTTGTGGAAGGAAATCCAAAACATCTACGATCGCCATTCCGTACCAACCCATTGCTCTTCCCCAAAAATTGGGAGAAAGTCCGGTTTGTTTGTCTGCCCAAGCCTGCTCTTTGCTCTCGTCCCAACCGTGATAAAGCAATCCTGTTTTTGGATCTTTCAAATGTTTTTGGATCAAATCAAATTGATTGACGATATCATCGTAAGCTTTGTTTGCAGAATCTCCTTTTTCAAAAATTTGAGTGTAGTTTGCGTAAAAAGGTTGTCCCATATACAATCCATCCAACCACATTTGGTGCGGGTAGATTTGCTTGTGCCAGAAACCACCTTCGGAAGTTCTTGGATGGTCATTCAATTGCGACCTTAATAATTGTAAAGCTTTCAGATATTTGTCTTGTTTGTCAACAGAATATAGATACAGCAAAACATTGCCTGAATTCAGCATATCTATGTTGTAATTTTTGATCTTATAGGTTTTGATGCTTCCATCTGCATTTACCATCTCTTCTGCATAACCCTTGATGTAATCAAAATATTCTTTCTTACCGTTCTTTTTATACAATTCTTCTGCGCCTTTCAAAACCAATCCGTTTGGATAACTCCATTTCGGTGTCTTGTGGAAATCTAGCATCCAAGCTTCTGGGAAACGTTTCATTTCGGAAAGCAACATTCTTTCTGACCAATTGAGGTTTGTAGGAATGGCTTTTCCAGCTGAAGTTTCGGTTGTAGCTTTTGGCGTAGTTGCAGTTTTGGTTTGCGCACAAGACAGGAAAATTCCTGAAGCCAAAGCTGTGATTGACAATATTTTAAGTGTTTTAAATTTCATAACTCTATTTTTTATTTTTAAAAAGAAATGATACTGTTTTATATAATATGGTGATTCGCACCTTTATAATTTTATTTTGTTAACTCCGCAAGTTTTATATTTAGTTCTTCTCCGTGGATGTTTCTCGCAACAATTTCCCCATTCTTGTCAATTAAGAAATTATCTGGAATTTCATAAACACCATAAATCAGCGATGCCTTATTATCCCAAACTTCGAAATCGCAAAAGCTTGCCCATTCCAAAGCGTCTTTTTTCACGGCATCAGCCCATTTTTTCTTTTCTTTATCCAAAGATATTGACACTATTTCAAATCCTTGCGGTTTAAATTTTTGATAAGTTTTTACCAAGTTTGGATTTTCTTTTCTACACGGCGCTCACCAAGAAGCCCAAAATTCCAAAAGTGTGACTTTGCCAAGCAATTTGGAGAATTTCTGGGGTTTTCCATCGTTATCTGCCATTTCAAAATCTGAATATTTGTCTCCAATTTTGACATCACCATTCAATGTGATGTAGTTGGATATTTTTACGCCGTAATCCGATTTTTTTATTTCTTTAGAAAATTTATCAAAATACGTTTTGCTAAAATCCTTTCCCCAATCTCTTGCAAAAACGGACAAAATAAATGCGCTCACGATACTGTTTGGATTTTCCTTTACGAATTTTTTCTCAAGCTCATTTCTTTCTTCAAATGATAATTTCGCTGTATTTCCGTAAAGTTTTTGTGATAAATCCTCCGATTGAGAACCAGTTATCTTTGCACTTTTAAAATTACTTTCGGATGCGTCGAAAGTCATCTGATTCTTTTCGAGCCAGAAATCTCTCCATTCTGAAAATGATTTATTATAAAGTAAAACTCGAAGCGGGAATTTTGAAATTTTCGTATTGAATTTAAATTGATTATTCGCAACTATTGCGGAATCAATAATCTTATCATTCAAATTATTTTTCAGGTACAAAACCGTTCCGTCTTCAAAATTTTTGGTTTTTCCTTCCAAAGAAAAAGTAGATGCTTTCTGGCCATACGAAAACACTGATAATAAAATCAGTCCTAAAAATGCTATTTTCATTGGCTTTATAATTTGTTTTCTACTCATTTTTCTTCTTTAAAGAATGACATCGATGATGCTAGATATTAATCCTTAAAATCAATCTACAACTTTCCGTCTTTGTCCAACAATTCTAACTTACTGTCCAAATCCTTGTAAAAATCTACTTCTGTCTTAATACCGTTTGGTTCCTGAGACCAAGCGCCCAGAAAGTAATACGACGCATTTTTGTTCTTTTTGAAAACAACAACGTGCGTCGATTTTGTTTTCACATATTTATCAAAATTATCGATTGGATAGATAACTGCCATTCCAAGATTGTCTTCTTTTTTGGCTAAAGTTTGCTGTCCGTAAGTCGCGATGTAAGCCCACTTTTTGTTTTTGCTCACCACTTGTTTGAACGGAATATCCTTGATCGCAACAATCCCAGTACACAAACCAGAAATCGTATTGCTCAATTCCAAATCAACTTTTACAAAACGGTCTTTGTTAAAAATCGTGAGTTTGGATTGCAAATCTACCGCGTCGCCCCAAGTTTTCCACCCTTTGTAATTGATGGTTGCGAAGGATTTATCAGCTTCATTCGTTACTTTTACATCTGTATTTTTTACGATTTTGAAAGTTTCTACGAAGTCATTTTGCTCGTCATATCTTCCGTAAGAACCAACGCCAATTGTACGACCTGATCTCAAAATATCCTGTCCCCAAGGTGCATCGTGGTGGTAAGATTCGAAGCCGTCTTGCCCAACTTCTCGTAAAACCAAAGTGGTCACTTTTTTACCGAAAATATCGGTAGCATTTCTCCAATCGAGGTACAATCTGTAGCCAACTTGGTTGTTTTCCAAACCAATTCCTTCGTATCTGATGTAAGAAGAATGGTCTGTATGTTCTGCCGGAATGGAAAGTTCTGTGATATTTTTGAAAGTTCCGCCAACGTATTTATTTCCTTCCCATTTTCCGCCTTCCTTCACTGATAATTCTGCGTAAGTGAAAGGTTTGCTTCCGTTTTTTTTGATTTTCTGAATCACATCTGTTTGGGCTGAGCAGTTGATGAAACTGATCAGAATTCCTGAGTAGATGGATTTTAGAATTATGTTTTTCATTTTTAATTTTATTTTTTAACGCAAAGTCCGCTAAGATTTTTGAACTTATTGAAAATATTTTAAGGTTCGCAAAGACGTAAAACTCATCAAAGATTTTAACCTAAAAGCACTTCGACTCCGCTCAGTGTGACATTATGAATACTACTTTTTTATTTTGAAATTCCAGTTGTCTCTTCCTGCAAGTATTTTTTTGATGGAATATTCTTTTGCTTCTTTTTTTGATAATTGATGAGACCAGGAAACTCTTTTTTCAGAGTTGGCTCCGATTCCTTTGGAGTTATATTCTCCGTAGAAAGTGGTTTTCTCTGCATCGGGTTTGTTCCAATTGTGCCAACCTTCTGGCTTGATGACATTGCTGATTTCTGTATTGATGAAAACTGTTTTCGCAAACGGTCGCCAAGGTCTTCCGAGATAAACCGATTGTGATTTTGCCTCGCCTGTGATTTTGCAATCAATAAAAACAAAACCGAACTTTTTGCCTTCCGGTGTTGAAGCTGCGGTGAGATAAGTTGCAGATTCTTTAGCATAAATCTCACAATTTTGGAAAACTGCCGTTGCAGCGCCGAAGATAAAATCTGTTGTTCCCTCGATGTAACAATTTTTGAAATAATGGCGAACATCTTTCGTTTTTGAAGGATCGTCTTGCTGTCCTTTCAAATATAACGTATCCTGAAATCCAAGAAATCTGCAATTCTCGAAAATCGCTCTGTCGCCTGTAATTAAAACAGCAACAGCTTGTCCGACTTTGCCAGCGTCATTTTGGAATGTGAGATTCTTAGCAGAGAAATCATTAGAAAAAATAAAAATTGTGGATGAACCTGTTGTTCCGAATTCTTTTCCATCGGCATTTTTCTTTGACGCGAAATCATCATTAATGACAATTGTTTCCTTAAGATTTTCACCTTCAAAAGTGATTGGACCTTTGGTTGCAGGAACCGTGATTTTCTCTCTATAAGTTCCTTTTTTAATAAAAATCTTTGTGGTGGTTTGAAGTCCGTTTCCAACTGCATCGATTGCTTTCTGTACTGTTGTGAAATCTCCGGAACCGTCTTTTGCGACTGTATAAATTTTTTCAGAATCACGATTGATAACGCTGAAAGAATTGATACTAATCAAAACGAGAACGAAAGAAAAAAACAATAGAAAGTTTTTGATTTTGGACTGCTTCATTTTTAATTTCTAATTTTTATTTGAAAGTTTCCTAAAAGACTTCATCTTTTTTAAATATACAAGTTTTCACCCCGTGCGGGATGAAAACCTGTAATATTTAACATTTAAATAATGTGATCTGAAATCTACAGACTGACATTAAATTATGTAGGGTTATTTTTTGATAATTTTTTTGGTCACTGTACCTTTATCTGTTGTGATAGTCACGATATAGTTTCCTGTGTTCAAGTTTCTCAAATCAACTGAATCACCTTTCACCTCTGCAATATTCTTAACAACATTTCCAGCAAAACTGTAAACTTTCACATTAAGAATTTTCTCTCCAGCAGTGTTGATTCTCAATACATCAGAAACTGGATTTGGATATACAGACACTTGAGGTTTGTTGATATCACTTGTCGCCATATTTGCATAAACTGTTTTGATGTAGAACAAGTTAGTCGTATCACCTTTTGTGATTGCGTGAGTACCAGCTGGAACATTTGGAATTTCAAGAACACCGTTTGTAGCTGTATAATTCTCACCATTAAACTTAATTTTTTTGCTAAAATCTGCATCAAAAACTAAAGTTAAAGTAGATTCTTCCGTAGTTGTATAACTGATATTGGTAGAAGATTCTATTTTGATACGTCTTGTCAAAGTGTTTCCGTCGTAAGTTTGAGAACCATTTGTAGAATTCATATTTCCAGTAATTGAGTAGAAAGTACTCACTTTTTCTGAAGTTGTGAAGTTATGAATCTCACCACCACTTGCAGGAGGAGGCGTAGTTCCAACGGTCACAGATCCACTGATTGAGATTGACGCTCCAGATCCACCTGTTGTAGTTACTGAGTAAGAAGTGCTTACAGTTGGCGTTCCAGTGATAGTCGCTGTTTTAGCACCTGCATTTTTCGTTACTGTAAGACCATTTGCAGGTAATCCAGTGATGGCAACGTCTGTAGCATCTCCACCCCAAGTAAACACAATTGGCGCAATTGCAACATTTTCTGCAACTGTTTGATCTTTGTTTCCAGAAGTGTTTACCAATGTTTGGCTACTTGGTGCTTCAGCCTGAATATATACCAAAGAAGTTCCGTAACCAGTCAATAAAGCTTTAAGTGCTGGAATTACTGCATACGATTTGTCATCTATAAGATTATCGAAAGTCCATTTGATATCGCCACCTTGTACTCTACCAGCATAAACTTTAACTTTATCTCTAGCAAGAGTTGGGTCTTCTACAACAAGATTTTTCACATATAGATCTGCATCTGTATCGAAGTTGTTGTAAATATTAGCGCCTCTGAAAGATTTAACCGTGTTTGGAACTTCCTCACCACGAGTTGTCGCTAAATAAGCATCAAAATCTACTGTTGAACTGATTTTTCCAGGAATATTGAATTCTGGATTAGGATCTCCATAAGCTACAAAACGCATAGAGTTTGTCGCGATATCTGTATCAATAACGTTATTGAATGCTTTGATCATTCCACCATTTTCACCAGAGAAAGTTCCTTGGTTACCTGGATCGTTTTGTTGTTTTGATGGACTCCAAACGTCAGTTCCCTGCATAGAGATCATCATTGGATTTTTAGAGTTTCTGAAATAGTTGTTTTCTACGAAAAGAGAAGAACCCAAAGTAGAACCTGAACCATATTTAGAAACACCATCAAAATAATTGTTGTAAATGTGAGCTGAATAATAACGAACTCTTGGATGTCTAGAATCTGAATGATCGAACCAGTTGTGGTGATACGTTACATACAATCCTGCATTAGAACCTTCACTCAATCCTAGCAAACTTCCTTTTCCAGAATCCCAGAAGTGGTTGTAAGCATAAGTTGCGAAAGTAGTTCCTTTGTTGTCCAATGCACCGTCACCTTTGATC
>JAGNPP010000083.1 GCA_017989575.1 Chryseobacterium sp. | reverse complement strand
CCATTGAATGTTGTACGTGTTGTGAATTGCTTTCATTTTTAAGTATCTTTGAGATATAACACAACAAATTCCAGTTGGTTAATAGCACCTGTTACGTTGTGAATTGCTTTCATTTTTAAGTATCTTTGAGATATAACACAACTCTTCATCATCATAAGCGTCGTAAATATAAGTTGTGAATTGCTTTCATTTTTAAGTATCTTTGAGATATAACACAACAGACGTTCTTCAAGTTCGTCGATTTCGTCTGTTGTGAATTGCTTTCATTTTTAAGTATCTTTGAGATATAACACAACCTCAAAAGTTAATCCACTGAAAATCAGTGGATTTTTTATTTATTTAGGATTCAAAAATTAGAACAATTCCAATTGCTGGAACGTCGGTGGCGGTTCTTCTTTATTCCTGGCAAAGAAAATTTCGATGTCGCCAAATTGCTTATCTGTGATGCACATTATTGCCACCTTACCTGCTTTTGGGAGCATAAACTTCACTCTTTTGATATGCACCTCAGCATTTTCCCGACTCGGACAATGACGCATATACATCGAAAACTGAAATATCGCAAAACCATCATCCATCAAAGCCTTACGAAAGCGATTGGCATCTTTCATATTGGCTTTGGTCTCTGTCGGCAAGTCGTACAATACTAAGACCCACATAATTCGATAAGCGTTAAACCTTTCGGCATTCATTTTCTATTGTATTATGTACGATGTAAAAAGTACACTATCCAAACTGTTCATTTATTTGAACTCAGGATAAGAAATTAATCGTTTTTCCCCTGTGTAGCATTTGTAAAGCGAAGTAGCAGTTGTTTTTACTGCCACCAACAATGGTCTTGTTTTACCGTCTATCAGCACATCCTTGGTTGCGATTTGCAAGATGTGGGCTTTGAATTCTTTTGTCAGTTCTTCAACATTGGGATTCTTTGTCAACCAATCCATCACCAGTAAATCTACAAATGGACGGTAAGGTTCCATCAAATCATCTGCAAGACAATAAGGATTGTATTTATTCTTATGGAAAATCCCGAGGACAGGAAGCAAGCCTGTTTCAACAATTGACCTCGCAACAATACTTCTGAGAACAGCATATCCAAAGTTGAAAAATTGATTCGGTGAATCGCCAAAACGCTGTCTGAGAAAATCCAAACTAATGAGATATTTCCAATAATGTTGAGCTGCAATACCTTCCATATTGGTAATGTCGCCACTTTTCACATTGCTTTGATAATCAAGCATTGGTTCAAAATAGTTCCCTAATCTTCTTAATACTTCTTTCTGGTTTTCAATTTTACACTCTATCGTTTGTTTCCAGAGTTGTTTTTTAAGCGGTTCGCTGGCTTCCAATTGGTCTTTCACTCGATCAGAATGTTCGGTGTGGCCGTAAAGCGGTAACATAATTCCGTGGGGTAAATGATGACTGTCACAACTGACCACAACTACATTATTCCCCATCATTTTCTGAATAAGCTGATGGGAAATCGTAATCTGAAAATGGTCCAACATCAACAATCCTAAATCTTCCACTGGAACTTTACCCTTCATCTCGTTGGAAGAAGGTTCCATAATGTACATTTGCTCGTCTTTGAGTTTTAGGTAGGCGGGATTACCGATGTAGATGGAGCGGGTGATCATAAGTTATTTAGTATTCGTTAACTTGAACTATCTTCCCAATATGATTAAGTCTAACTTTTACAACATTTCTTAAACCTTCTAAACTCTTCAATTGTACATAGGTAATATTTCGAAGTTCTTTTTTTTCTTCAACAGAAGTCTCCAAATGATGTCTAAAAACAAAATCCCTTACGAAAGAATTACCATAACCAACTTTTGAAATCTTTTGAACCCTAAACATATTCTTAGAAATCAGACTTAAGTTTTTATCATCAAACAAATCAACTTCTTTTGGGTTGAAATCTTCAGAAGGAAACAAGAACATTTCATTTTGTTTCAAAGAAAATAAAAAGTGATATCCATCATTAGACTTATAAGATTTATCCACTATATCTATACCTTGATTTACTCTTTCAACTGCCTCATATAACGACACTATATTATCATCAAGCTCTAGATTTTCATTAATATAAACGGCTAAATGATGATTATTTCCTGTACTTACAAAGTCCACAGGTAATTTGTTACCGCTTTCATCAAGAATATCTTTGCCTAAATGGTCTTTTTGGTTATGCAAACTTTGAACATTACTGATTCCGGTTATTGTAACCGTTTTTACAGCAATTCCTTTAGATTCATTTAACCAAATCGGATTTTTTTCTAAATCAGAAAAAGCTTCTTTGGCATTTCCATTAAATGCATCCAAACGATTTTTTAATATTTCCTTAACACCTTTATCAATAATTTTATCAAGATTTTTGTAATCTTTAAAGTTTTCCGGATTTACTGCTTTTCTTATAGTATAACCTACTTCATACCAAGCCAACATTACACTTTCAGGAACTTGTTCGGTTTTTTCTTCATTCAGATAAATTGGATTTTTAGCTAAGATATTTTTACCTGTAAATGCTTTCTTAGAATCTCCTCCAAATTCTCTTAAACGTTCCAATAAAGCATTCCTAAACTTTTCATTTTGAACTTTATTAACTGTTTCCAAATCAAACTTTCCTGATACTTTTTCTTCTTTTGTTTTAAGGAATTTCGCACTTCCGTAGATGGTTTCTTTATGAAGTTGCCCTCTTGGTGTGAGTACAACTTTTGAAACTAATCCACCATTTTTTTTCGTTTTATTAATGTTCTTCGTAACAACTTTATTTTTAGCCTTATGAGAAATCAACACTTCATCCAAATGCTTTTTTGCATCAATCCTGAAATTTTTAATTGGCTCAATAAATCTTCGTTGCTTAGAACCGTTTTTCTTTTCAAATACTTTGGTTATGATGTTTTCGATATTTGAAATCACTTTATGCTGTTTGTGGTTTTCATCTTTCCTTGCATTGAGATAATTCAAATACTGAATATGGTTATGCGTCGTAAAAGCAATTGTCAAAGCATCCATTGCGTGATGGCGATGGTCATTTCTTTTGGTCCAATCAATGATTCTCTGTTTTTCTTCTCCCTTAGAATTAATAACCGTTTCCGTCAAACCTAATTTTCTGTATTTTTCCAAATTAAGTTCTTTCATTGTATTTACAAGATTCCAATCTTCACGTAGCTTATCAGTAATTCTTCCTGTTGTAGGAACTACAGAATTGGTAATTCCAAAAAGAATTTCTTTTGCCTTTTTAGCAATATATTGCGTATTACGTAAATCTCTTTCTATAAAACCATCGCCTATATCAACACCTTTTTTCTGAAGTTTTTCAAATTTAGCTTTAGAAATTATACTTTTATCAAACAAATCTTTGATGGTATTAAGAAATTTTTCGAGTTGTTCTTTACCTTCAATCTCCAAATAATCAAATGCTGTAAAATTTCCTTTTTTAAGATTTGCACCTCTTGGAACTAAAACTTTATTTGAAAAACTGTCATCAAAGAAACGGGATTGTGGAATAATATGGTCAATGTCATATTTATCTGTAAATAGATTTTCTCTTTCAATTTTAGTATCTGTGTACAAATCCTTATAACCATTATTAGATAATTCCAAGTATAATTTATACCTGATAATATCATTTCTGGAAGGCGATTTTATTCCGAATTCTCTCTGTAAAACTTCCGCATATTTCTGATGCTGTATTGTCGCTTTACTAATTTCAGAAGTCATATTTGCACGTTCCTCTGCATTATTTTTTAGCTCTCGCGCAAGTTCAATTCTTATTTCGTCTGGTCTTCCATATTCTTTTGATACTTCATTTACCAAATTTATCATTTGATTCAGAATCTTTTCAACTACAGGGTTTCTTAGAGAATTTTTAGGAAGAATCTCTAATTGCTCTTTCAAAACTCTATCCTCAAGTTGTTCCTTTGTTAATGAATTTTTAGAATGACTATTATATCCTGCAAATTCGCAAGCGCTTGGTTCATCAGGCTTATCTTTTCTTCCTCCGTATGAAAACCCAGCTTTTAAATGAGTAATAATCTTTCGCATCGCCTTAGAACTCAAGCTTCCATAATTTTGCGGGAAACCAATTTCCGCCAATACTTTGGAATGTTCTTTTTTAAAGCCAAATTTTTTCTCCAAAAGCTCATACAGCTTTTCGTTTCCGGAAGGAGAATCATCACCTTCGTAAGAATACAACAAATGCCAAAGCTGATAGGAACTTTGCTTCTCAAAATCAGTTCCGTCCAATTCTGGATTAAAATCTAATATGGATGTAGTGATTCCTAACTCGGACAGTTTTTCTTTGACAAATATTTTTATGATTTCTGCAGAAGAATGAACCTTAGAAACCTTAATTTCATCCTCAATAGTTAGTTTAAATTCTTTTGGAAACTCTATTCCTTTATTGGCTATAATTCTCAGGTAAGCAGTGTATAAATTTTCATTGGTATTATTACCTTCAATATCTTTAAAATTAGTTTTCCATTCTTTACCAGAATAACCCATCATATCTAAAACTTCCTTTGCAGAAAGTCTTCCCTTGATATTAACTTCATCAAAAATTGATTGTTTAAACTCTAAAGCAATTGGAAAAATCTCTTTGGATTCCAAATTTTGAAACTGCAGATTATTCAGAACCTGCCAAATTTTAAACTCCTGAAATAATGGAGACGACTTTGGAGCAACCTTTAAACCTACAACTTTCTTTTTAGTTTTTCCGTTTTCTGTAATCTCGATTTCCCTATTCTCAAACTCACAAATACTGATTAAACCTTTCTGAGATTTAAGTTTTCGTTGATAAAAAATAACGACATCCCGAACTTCATCTTTTAATTCTTTTGTTAATTCTTTATGATATTGAGACTGGGTTTCCCATATTTTTTCAAATTCATCCAAATAATCCTGTCTGTAAAAAACCTGATTTTTAAGTTTTGTATGTGGACTTGCTTTAAGTTGCTGATAGAGATACTCGCCAACAGTCTCATTGTTGAAATATAATTCTTTACTTCTATCACTGATTGCGCCGAGATAACCGCTGGAATTATTCAGATTACTATTAATCTCTTGAAGTACTATCGCTAAACTTTCAAAATCCAATTGCTTTTTTAAAGCTTCACTTCTCCAAAGATATTTTTCTATTTTTTTCTCCTGTAAAGTTCCTATTTGTTTAATACCAACTAAAGTAAATGGTATTTCTAAAATCTTCCAAGTTGCGTTTTTATTCTTTCCTTCTAATGCCTTATAAAGCTCACCATTAAAGATTTCAGGATTAAATTGCTTTTGAAATTTCCAAATTTTGTCAAATTCAGATTGTAAATCGGAACGGTAAAAATCAGGTAACTGCTTCTTCCCTTCCAATAAAAGTTGATAAGAATATTCTCCCGGAGTCAGGTTATCTTCATATATTTTTTTTGCAACCGCCATTCCGTCAACAATTTGTCCTTCATCTTCGTTCTTTGCTTTTCTACTGCTTTTGTAGCCTCGTTTTTTATTGATTATGAGTAAAACCCTCACAAAATCTGAAAGTTCAATTTTCTCTTTCGCAGATTTCGCTCTTAATTTCTGTGTTTGAAATGTAGAATTCTTCCCGACTTCTGCAAGCAAATCTCCTTCTTTAAGAATATTTCCTTTCTTCAAAACATCAATAAGATTAGCTCTCCTCAGCTTGAATCTTTGAAGATTTCTTCTTCCGCTTCTTGCTAAAGTTCTACTGGCATTAGTAGTAATTGGTTTTCCTTTTTCAAAATTAATTTGCTCATCAACAGTCAGAGGATTCACGCGAACACCCAACTTGATG
Source organism: Chryseobacterium sp. (assembly GCA_017989575.1). GTDB lineage: Bacteria > Bacteroidota > Bacteroidia > Flavobacteriales > Weeksellaceae > Epilithonimonas. The sequence goes on along the minus strand of JAGNPP010000083.1, from coordinate 3,506 downwards.
ATTTTATTATTCTCAGAATTTTTATCATCTTCCTGAACATAAGCCCATCCTATTGAGGCAACTCCCAAGTCCAATCCAAGTATATTTTTTACCATCACTATCTAGTTTATTTGAATTTCCTAAAATTAAATAGAAATTATTTCATATAAATACGGAAAACCGTAAAGTGATTAAATAATTAATATTTACATTTGTATCCGAAAGCAATTCACAATAAGGATTATTCCGTTGTGAAAACATTCAAGGCGGGGCAACTCGCCTTTTTTTATTACCTTAATAGAACAAAAAAATCCACTCTCTCAAGTGGATTCTTCATTCTAAAGCACTGTGTGCTCCCCCAGATAAAAACTGTTACTCGCAAAGGTCCTCTTCTCGGTGTTGAGGAACGCCCAGACCTCCACTGACTTTCCAATGCAGAAACTCGGGAGCGTGACACCTGCGATTAGGTCGGAGCGCATCACAATGCTTTCAAAAATCTGAAAATCTTTCAAGTCTTTGCAATAGCAGACCAGGCTCACCTCATCCGTTGCCGAGGCATTGCCTTGTGTACTGTTGTCTTCCCATTCCACATCCAAAACACCTCCAACTTGTGTGTTTAAAACAGCATTTTGAAACCCCGTGAGTTCGCCTTTGGTAATGAGAACTTTATTGTACATAAGCTCCAGAACACCTGCCACCACCTGCATCGCTTCATTGATGGTGTACGAGGTTGCAAGATTCACTCGGGATTTCACACCACTACCCGACCCAAAATATTGGGACTGGATGGTTTTTAGCGGTTGCAGAAAAGACACCGCCAGTTTAAACTTTGCCTGTTGCAGAAGTTGCTTCTCGGTAGGCTCTTTTTGTGATGGTTTTGGCAGACTTCGCATAATGTCTTTGCCACGCCAGTTGGCGCCCACTACGGTTCCTACTTTTCCGGAGAATCCACCAAGGATTCCTTTGTTGAATGTTGCCATAATTAATAATTTTTAAAGTTTGGTAAGGCTAAGGTATCACACAAAAGCATCCCTTGTACACCCCTGACCGGTATTGACCGCCTATGACCGCCATTGAATATAATTGACTGGTATTTCCGGCAATCCTTTGGATCAACTACCACTTTTCTTCGGATCGGCTTCGGAAAAAAGAGGTTTTTTCCGAAGCCGATCCGAAGGATGCCCGAACAAGACCCGAAGAAAGTCATTAGATTTAATGTACCTGAAGACTGACTTTTTAAAAAATCAAAAAAGATAAATACGGCCACCTTATTTTCTTTCTAAAAAGAGTAATTTCGCTATTCAAAATTAAGAAATGACGTCTTCAGAATATATCCAGAAACAACTAAATATACCCACCAAAAGCATAGACAGCACGCTTCAACTTTTGTCAGAAGACTGCACCATTCCTTTCATTGCCCGTTACCGCAAAGACAGAACTGGTAATTTGGATGAAGTAGCTATTGAGAATATTTTCAAATTAAATAAACAATTCGATGAGATCACGAAACGGAAAGAAAGCATTCTGAAATCCATCGAAGAGCAAAATGCACTGACTCCTGAGCTCAAACAAAAAATAGAGCAGAGTTTTGACCTTCAGGAGCTGGAAGATTTCTATTTACCTTATAAAAAACGGAAGAAAACCAAAGCCGATACAGCCAGAGAAAAAGGCTTGGAACCATTGGCAAAAATCATTATGAGCCAACGCAATGACGATGTGGAATTCCTGGCTTCTAAATACCTCACCAAAGATGTAGTCGACGAAGCAGAAGCCTTGCAAGGCGCAAGAGACATCATGGCAGAATGGATCAATGAGAATCTCTACATCCGAAAAAACCTTCGACGACTTTTTGAACGAAAAGCGATTATTACTTCGAAAGTTGTAAAAGCTAAAAAAGAAGATGAATCGGCGCAAAAATTCTCCCAATATTTTGAATGGCAGGAAGCGTTGAACAAAATTCCAAGCCACAGATTGTTGGCAATGCTCCGCGCAGAGAATGAAGGTTTTGTGAAGGTTTCTGTCGATATTGATAAAGAGGAGGCTCTTGAAATGATGGAAAATGCCGTCATCAAAAGCAACAATTCCACGATCAAACAAATAGAACTCGCGATTGCAGATTCCTACAAAAGACTGTTGGAACCCGCCATTTCCAACGAAGCTTTGCAGGAAGCAAAAGAAAAAGCAGACATCAAAGCCATTGAGGTTTTCTCGGAGAATCTTCAGCAATTGTTATTGGCCTCACCCTTGGGAGAAAAAAGAATTTTAGCAATCGACCCAGGATTCAGAACCGGTTGCAAAGTAGTGTGTCTGGATGAAAAAGGCGATTTGCTAAACAACGAAACCATCTATCCACACGCGCCACAAAACGAAACAGGTATGGCGATGAAGAAAATCCGCTCGATGGTTAATGCCTATAACATCCAGGCCATTTCTATCGGAAACGGGACGGCTGGACGAGAAACGGAATTCTTCATCAAGAAAATCGCTTTTGATAAACCAATTCAAGTTTTTGTGGTTTCAGAAGCCGGAGCATCAATCTACTCCGCAAGCAAAATTGCCCGAGACGAGTTCCCAAATTATGATGTCACAGTACGAGGCGCAGTTTCCATCGGACGAAGATTGGCAGATCCGTTGGCAGAACTTGTGAAGATAGATGCAAAGTCGATTGGTGTGGGGCAATACCAGCACGATGTGGACCAGACCAAACTTAAAGAAGAACTGGATAACACCGTCATCCGTTCTGTGAACTCGGTTGGTGTAAATCTTAACACTGCGAGCAAATCGCTATTAAGTTACGTTTCCGGAATCGGAGAGAAAATGGCTGAGAACATCGTGAATTACCGCACAGAAAATGGCGCATTCAGAGAAAGAAAAGAACTTAAAAAAGTGCCTAGACTCGGCGAAAAAGCTTACCAACAAGCAGCCGCATTCGTAAGAATCAAAAATGCTAAAAATCCGCTGGATAATTCTGCGGTTCATCCAGAAGCCTACAAGACGATTGAGAAAATGGCGAAAGATCTTGGCTTGAATACTGAAGAATTAATTTCTAATAAAGAAAAAATTGCGCTCATTGATCCTGAAAAATATATCACCAATGAGATTGGAATATTGGGAATCAAAGACATCTTGAAAGAACTGGAAAAGCCAGGATTGGACCCAAGAAAAGTCGCAAAAGTCTTCGAATTTGACCCGAATGTAAAATCAATTAAAAACCTCAGCCCTGGAATGATACTTCCAGGCATCGTGAACAACATCACGGCTTTCGGCTGTTTCGTAGATTTGGGAATCAAAGAAAGTGGACTCGTTCATATCTCACAATTGAAAGACGGTTTTGTCTCAGATGTAAATGAAGTGGTAAAGCTTCATCAGCACGTCCAGGTGAAAGTGGTGGAAGTGGATGAAGCGAGGAAAAGGATTCAACTGACGATGATTATTTAATTAAAATTTTCATTAATGAAAAAATACAATCAGTAAATTGAAGCAGACCGTGAAACAATATTGAAACTGTTTTACAACTGTAAGAAACC
>JAGNPP010000082.1 GCA_017989575.1 Chryseobacterium sp. | reverse complement strand
ATAAACACCTGAATTTTAGTCTTGTATCTTTCCTCTATTATCTATCGTCTTATTACAAATTATTATTAATCGCATCATTCGTCTTATCAACGCCGAAACTCACGAAGACACCAACAAAAACAAAGGTGTTGACTGGCGGTCTCACAGCAGTTCTCGTATTTCCGTCAGCGGAATAATTGAAACCATAAACATTCTTATTCCCCAAAATATTATTGATGCTCAAAACAAAAACGGTGAACGATTTCGAATCTTTTTTTCCAACACTTGGAACATAATTCACACTGAAGTTGAGTCCGCTGAAGTCTTTTAGCTTACCTTGATTTCTGAGAATATTTTCGCCATTGTTGGAAATAATATCATAATAAGGACGGCCTTTTGCGTAAGTGTAAGACATATTGAAACCCGTTTTCCAATCCATAATGAACTTCTTTGCCATCACATTCAGAGTGTGTTTTGAAGCAAAATTTGGCGCTAAACTAAAAGGATAGTTTAAGAAGTCTCTTTTGGAATCCAAATAGGAATAAGTAATCCAGTAATCGATGTCTTTGAAGGTTTTTTTGTCTCTCCAGAACAACTCGATTCCTCTTGCAAAACCACGTCCGGAATTGTTGTCTGCAAACTGTGTGTATTGATTATTTGGTGATGATGAACTTTCGTTGGAGATAGAAGAAGTTTTAATCAATTTATCATAATTCTTGTAAAATGCCTCAAATCTCAAGTTTCTCCCATCAGCGTTTTTCTGAACTTGAAAAATATAATGGTCGGCTCTCTGGAAATCAAAATTGTTTGAAATCAAATATCTACTTTCTGGATTTTGGTAAGACATTCCGTACGCCAAAGACGTTGTCCAATTTTTGGAAATCCGATAAGCCAAAGCAACTCTTGGTGAGAAATTCCATTTGTCGAGATAGGAAGAATGTTCTGTTCTGGCGCCAATTTTTGCCGATAGATCATTAGTGAAAATCAAATCCGTTTCTGCAAAAGCTGAGGAAATCAAATCCTTGTAATTCTTCTCGTAAAAACCGTAATTCATTTTTTCATCCGCATTGTTGAACTCAACTCCAGCTCTCAAAGTATTGATTCCGAATTTTCTTTCGACTACCAATTTTCCATTAATATAATTGGATTGGCTGTTGATTTTTGTTTGATTAATTTCAACTTGATTGAGAAGATTTGCGAAATTCAAATCATTAGAATTGTATGTGTATGAACCGCCGATATTCACAAGATACTTCCCAAATTTCTCTTTGTAAGACAAATTATGATACATATTTTGACCTTTCAAACTCACATTATTTCTATCAAAATCCTTCTCCAAACTTTCGGATTCAACGGATAATTGATTTTGGTCAACACTTCCATAATACTTGATAAAACCGCCTTTTTTGGTCTTAATTCTGAAATTCCCATCGAAGCCATAACCCTGCGGATATTTACCAAAATCTGTATTGAAATTGAATAACTTTCCCATCAAACCAAGATTAGAATAACTTCCAGCAACGCCCCAAGAAGCAGTTTTATTTTGATTTAATTTTTGATAATTGGCGCTTAGAAAAATCGGAGAAACACCAAAATCAAATGACGTAGTTTCCGGTAAATCAACACTTTCCAAAATCAAAACCGATGACAAAGCCTGACCATAAACCGCTGAGTATCCACCACTTGAAAAAATATTTCCTTTAAACAATGATGTATTAAATCTATCTCGCCCAGCAATTCCCGGAACCGAATTCGTGAAATAATTGTTGATAAGATTCCCGTCCATAAAAATCTTGGTTTCTGCACCAGTTCCCCCTCGCACGAACAAACCTTCCGTCTCTCCCACTTTTTGAACGCCCGGCAAATAGCCCAAAGCCGAAGAAATCTGTCCATCTGCGCCTGCCGTCGTGTAAATGTCCAAAGGCGTGAGCAAAGCTGTTGCCCGTTTTTTATCGCTCGCTTCGATGCTTCCAGCTGTGATTACAACAGCATTGATTTCATTGATTTGAGATTTCAAATTCGCAGGAATAGAAAGGTCTTTACCTTCGATGTTTACAGGAATTTCTATAGATTCATAATTATTACCAGAGAAGACCAAAACTTGATTTCCGGATTCTGTGGTGGTAAAAGAATAGTTTCCATTGATATCGGAAGTTGCGCCATCATAAGTATCTTTCAGAGTGATATTTATATCTTTCAGAGCTTTGTTTTTGAAAGTCACTTTTCCGGAAATCGTGATTTGGGACCAGATGCAAATGCTCATTAAAAGTGATAGTAAGCCGAAGATTTTGCGACGCGTTTTCATATCTCATAATTTTGATTCAAAGATATTTGAGCTGAGCATAATTAAAAACTAATTCTAACTGAATGGTAGTTTTACTGAACCGAATCGTCAATGTTTCACGTAAAACATTTTTGTAAAATATTGAATATCATTATTTTAAATGAAAATTAAATTTCGAAACTTTGAAATGCGTCAATAATATGTGTGATTTCCAAAGTCTTTTGCTGATTTGGGAGAACGGAAATAATATCGAAACGAACTTCCTTATCAATATTATTTTCTTCAATGTAATAATTGGTTGCTGATATTAACAACTTGATTTTCTTTTTGTTAACCGCTTCCTGAGGTTCCAAAAAGGCATCTGTATGTCTAGCTTTGACTTCTACAACCACGATTTGATTTTCAAATTCTGCGATGATGTCCACCTCAGCTTTTAGATAGCGGAAATTGCGGACAAGAATCTTGTAATTGGCCTTAACCAAAAAATCTACAGCCAAGTCTTCTGCTATTTTTCCAAAGTCGTTGTGGTCTGCCATAAGCTATAATTGATGAGTTATAGTTGATAAATGATTTAGAACTTAATCTTCACATCCTTCCCGACTTTCATTGTAATTTCTGAACCGATAATCAAAGGTCTGTTGTCGTAGATATGGCCGTTTGGAAAGTTGAAAGCTGTTGGGAAATCGTATTGGGAAACTCTGTTTGCAATCTGTTGGTTGACAAATGGGTCGAAGGATTCTTCGTAGCTTTTGTTCTCGCCTTCTTTTCCCATATTGGTCATTCCGCCAACGATGAGTCCTTTTATTTTTTTGAAAACGCCGGCGAGTTCCAAACTCATAATCATTCGGTCCATCGCGTAGAAATTCTCTCCAATGTCCTCTATAAATAAAATTTTGTCCGTGAAATCGAAAGAATATTTAGTTCCCAAGAGTGCATAAATCAGCGCGAGATTTCCACCAACCAAAATTCCGGAAGCCTCTCCTACTCTATTTTTTTCTGTGGATTCGATTTTGTAATTTGGGAATTTTCCTTTCAGAATTTCGAATGTCAAATCATAACTTTCGTCGGTTACGCCAAAGCTTGACGTTTTGATGGTTTGTCCGTGGATGGATGCAAAACCTTTTTTCAACAAATAACTTTGAATCACTGTGTTGTCAGAATATCCAATGTACCATTTTGGATTTTTCTTAAATCCTTTCAAATCTAAATGTTGAACCAAATGCTGACAGCCATAACCACCTCTCGAAGGCCAGATTGCAGAAATCTCTGGGTCGTTTAAAGCCCAATTGATGTCTTTAATCCTTTGTTCTTCTGTTCCGGCGTATGAATAGCCGTTTTGAAATTTTGTGTAGAGATTTTCGCCTAGAATAGGTTCATAACCTTTGCTTTTTATTAAAGCTAAAGTTTTCTCTAATTGAGTTTCTTCAACAGAACCAGCTGGGGAAATGATGGCGATTTTGTCTCCTTTTTTTAAGGATTTTGGGAAAGTGGTTTTTTGCATTTGTGTTGGTTTATTTTTATGCAAAGGTCGCAAAGATTTTTTTTATTTTATTGAAAATATTTTAAGATTCGCAAGGACGCTTCGCTCATCAAAGACAGAATTAAAAAGTAAGATTGTTATTCCGTAGGAATCTCAGCAGTCTAGATTCCTACGGAATGACAAAATGCTGTTTTTAAATTGACTGTTGTTCTATTTAGAATCCGCAACCCGACTTGAGCGGAAATCCTTTTTTGCGTGTACTCAAGTTCAACTTAATGGAAGTCGTCTGCAAAAAAGATTGGGAGCGGAAGGCGGAAAAGTTGCCCAAATCATTATTTAATCTTCGGTTGTTGTTTCTCTGCTTTTTCTAATTTTTCTTCGAACTTGTTGAACTTCTTGAAACTTTGAAGAAAGATAAACACGCTGAAAAGCATCAAGATACAACCAACAGCTTTTCTAATTTTGTTTGCAACACGTTGATTAAGTCTATCGTGGAATTGTTTTGCCAAGATGATTTTGGACAAATCAATTAGTAAATAAGTTCCGATTACGATTCCAATGTAAAGGACGAAATCCTCCACTTTTGGATAGGCATTTCGCACGGAAACGACGGTTACGAGCCAGAAAAGAACAACACCGATGTTCAGTAAATTGAGTAAAAATCCGTTGAGGAATGTTTTGATGTAGTTTTGGTCGATGAGTTTTTCTTCGCCTTCGATATGCATTTTGGTCCTCGAAAGAAGCATATAAATGGCATAAATGAGAATTAGAAAAGCGGAAATCCGGTAAAATCCGGGATGTTTGTCGATGAGGCTCACTAAATCCGCGCTGGCATAATAACTAACGACTATGCAAAGTAAATCTGCAGTAACCACGCCAATATCCAAGGCAATCGCGTGTCTGGGACCTCTGGAAAAACTGGTTTCTATGAGCAGGAAAAAGATGGGTCCGATGAACACCAAACTCAGCATAATTCCCAGGCCGACTGCGTATAAAATGAGTTCTAACATTCTTAGTTTTTTGTGAAAAGCAAAATGTATCTTGTGAAAGACGAAGACAAAAATACATTTTAGTTTTTAATTAATGGGATTAGAAAATGTAAACTTGAAATCTTGAACCACATAGGCACATAGTTTTATTGGATTTAAAATAAAAAAGCTAAAATAGAAGTTTTCCTACTTTAGCTTTTTTCTATATGTCTGAAAAATCGGGACAAGTTGTGGTTTTGTTACTCCACAATTTTGAAATCGAGTTGTTTTGCAATCAGATTGGCTTTCACCACTTTGATTTTGACCTCGTCTCCAAGCTGGAAAGTATTGCCGGTTCTGGAACCGATAATGGAGTAATTTTTAGCATCCAAAGAGTAAGAATCATCTACCAAATCACGGAGTTTTATCATTCCTTCTGCTCCATTTTCAGGGATTTCTACCCAGAAACCGTATTCTGCAACGCCAGAAATAACGCCTGAGAAAACTTCTCCCACGTGGTCTTCCATAAATTTGACCTGCATAAATTTGATGCTTTCTCTTTCTGCCTCAGAAGCCAGTCTTTCCATTGCTGAACAATGTTTGGACTGTGTTTCCACTTCTTCTTTGTTTGGCGATTTTCCGCCATCTAAATAATGCTGAAGCAATCTGTGCGCAATCAAATCGGGATAACGACGGATTGGCGATGTGAAATGCGAATAATATTCGAAGCCAAGTCCGTAATGCCCAATCGGGTCTGTGGAATAAACGGCTTTGCTCATACTTCTCATCGCCAGGGTTTCAATCATATTTTCTTCGCCTTTACCTTTGACGTCGCTCAATAATCGATTCAAAGATTGCGCAACGGTTTGGGTATTTGCCAAGTCCATTTTGTAGCCGAAAGTTCCTACGAAATCTCTTAATGCAGTCAATTTCGCTGGGTCTGGGTCGTCGTGGATTCTGTAGATAAACGTGTTTCCGGTTGGTTCGTTTCTTTTGTTTAATGAAATAAATTCGGACACTTTTTTGTTCGCCAAAAGCATAAATTCCTCAATCAAATGGTTGGAATCTTTGCTGACTTTGAAGTAAACGCCAATTGGTTTGCTGTTCTCGTCCAGATTAAATTTCACTTCACTCCTATCAAAAGTAATCGCGCCATTTCGGATTCTTTCAGCTCTTAGGATTTTGGCTAATTTATCGAGTTGAAGAATTTCTGTCGTCAAATCACCTTGCTGAGTTTCGATTCTTTCCTGAGCTTCTTCGTAAGAAAATCTTCTGTCTGAGTGAATTACAGTTCTGCCAAACCATTGTTTGTGGATTTTCGCATCTTCATCCAGTTCGAAAACTGCTGAAAACGTGAATTTATCTTCATTTGGTCGCAATGAACAAACGTCATTACTCAAAACCTCAGGAAGCATTGGCACTACTCTATCGACCAGATAAACCGACGTTGCTCTTTTGTAAGCTTCATCATCCAAAATAGTTCCCGGTTTCACGTAATGCGAAACGTCTGCAATGTGAACGCCGATTTGCCACAATCCATTTTCTAATTTCTGAATGGATAACGCATCATCGAAATCTTTCGCATCTTTCGGGTCAATCGTAAACGTGCAAATGTCACGCATATCCCAACGTTTGGCGACTTCTTCATCATTGATACTTCTGTCGATTTGGTCTGCGTCGTGCTCCACTTCTGGCTCGAAATTGTAAGGCAAACCATATTCTGCAAGAATCGCGTGGATTTCTGTTTCGTGGTCGCCTGGCGTTCCAAGAACGGTTACAATTTCGCCTTCTGGGTTTTTACTTCCAGGTCGCCATTCGCGCATTTTGACAATGACTTTGTCGCCGTCTTGTGCACCATTGAAATGATTTTTTGAGATGAACATATCGGTATTCATCGTTCTCTTTTCGAAAACTACAAATCCGAAATCCTTATCCACAATCTGCTGGAAAATCCCAACAAAAGTATCTTTTGCACGTTCAAGGACTTCTGCAACAGAACCTTCTACTTTTTTACCTTTGAAATTGTAGGTTACCAAAAGCACTTTGTCGCCTTGCAAAGCATCTTTCACATTTTTCTGATGCACGAAGATATCATCCGCCATTCCTTCTACTTTTACATAGGCGTTTCCGGATTGGTTGAAGTCTATGACACCCGTCAAAGTCCCTTCAATATTGAGATTGACGATGTATTTTCCTTTCTCGGTTTCTTTGATTTTCTGTAGCGCCTGCAATCTGTGAAGCGCTTGGATTACAAGTTCTCTCTGTCTTGGATTCTTATAATCTATCCCATCTGCAATCTGTTTGTAATTATAGATTTTGGATGTTTTCTGATTCATAAAACGAAGGATTGTTCTTCCTAAATCCAGAAGTTTCTGTTCGTTTTTATGAGATGTATTTTTTTTGTTATTCATTTAATTTATTTAAAAAGTGTTTAAAAAAGCTTTTAAAAGTGTTTAAAAAGTGTTTAAAAGCTTTTAAATTTTCTCCCAAAGATATCCTGGTAAACTTTTAATTTTACCTTCCAAACGTAAGTAAGTTAGTAGATTAGTTACTTTATTTTTTTTCTTTGAATCATTAAGAACTGGGGATAATTTTGGTATAATCAGGTTATCTATATCTTTTCTTTTTACTTTGCCTGACTTAGCTATAAATTCTAATATCAATTCTTTAAAATATTTATCATCTAAGCCTCTATTATTAATATATTCTGCTAGAAGTTCTTTGTTTTCTGTTGGTTCTATAACATTATAAGAAATATAATTACTTCCCTTTCTTCCTTCTATAAATTTCTTCTTTTTAAGATAATTAAACTCAGCATCATCAAGACTTTTTTTCTTCTGAACTTTATCAAGAATTAAGGTATCCTCTAAAGTAATCTCAGGATTTTTAATTAAAATCCTAGCGAAATCTTCATTTATTACCTTACCCGTAATTGCAACTTTTACTTTTCCATCAGCAAAATCATATTCTGGCAAAGGAAAAAATCTTTGCTTTTGGAAATTAAAAACTTTTCTAATTCCTCCACCTTGTGTTTCAATCATTCCGAGATTCCTCATTGCTTCGACCAAAAAAGGATTTCTGTAGGATTCTTCTGGTGTATCTTTTAAAACAACATCTTCTACAGAATTAGGTAAGAAAGTTCCATAGTTAGAAAAAACCAAGTGGTCATCCTCAAATTCTACTACATTAATACGAGATTTTTTATTGTAATCTTGATGAGCAATTGCATTGTTTAAAGGCTCTCGTATTACGAATGGGTCGTATCTTAAAACTTCATCTGGAAACAATGTTCCTTCTCTCAGATATCTGTATTTAAGATTTCTGATTTTTAAAAAAATTTCATCAACCGAAAGGATTAATGGAATAGAGAAAATTTCAAAATCTTTGTCCTGATTATCAACAGTTTTTAGATTCCATCGTATTTTAACTGCAGAATCCAAAAAGTGCTCCTCTTCTTCTTTCCCCAGAAGAATAAAGCAAGTTCTGGTAATTTTTCCTTTGATTGTTAGCTTAGCTTTGTTCAAAAACTTAGCATTATCCCAGGAATCAATATCATCGTTATATTTTGGATTTCTCTTTATAAATTCTTGTCTTGCTTTTATAATGGCATTTTCGTCCAAGTCATCAATTGTAGCTTCCTCAATTATTTCTTTTGACCAATCTTCAATCAATACATTTTCATAGATAATGGCTTCTTTTCGTTCATCTCTAATCTCAATAAGATGTTCACCAATTCTTTGCCAAGCTTTTTTATGAGCAAAAACACATTGCCTAAAAGGATGTTTTGGGATTTTAAAAATCCATATAGTCTTGTTTGTATCTGACGTTGTTATTTCTTCAATTTCAAAATTATCAGAATCAAAATGTGTTAAATTACCTAATATTCTGAATTTAACATTATCAATATTATAGTCGTGAAAGTTTTGAATTCCAATTATCTTTAAAGTTCCATCCTCAATTCCGACTATAAGATTTCCACCACCTGAATTAGAAATTCCTGAGATATAAGAAATAATATCTTCGCCTAAATGACCAGAAACAGAATGCTTTAAATTTTTAAACTCTTTCCACTCACATTTTTCATCTTCTTTAGGAAAATTCTTTTTCAGGAAAAGATGTAATTCATTTTCAGTCATAGAAAAAAAATTAGTTTTATAAATTAGTTAATAAAGATAAAATAAAATAGGGGAGTTTGGGAAACCTTTGTATTAATTTATGGTTTCGTGAGAAAGAACTTTCTCTGTGAAATGCGTTGCAAAGATATAACTTTAAAAATAAAACCTGTAATCTTATCAATTACAGGCTTTTTATGTTTAGCAAAATGCGATTTTATCAACTCTATTCTGATGTCTGCCACCTTCAAAATCCGTCGTCAGGAACTTATCTACAATCTCGAACGCCTGTTCTTTAGAAATGAATCTCGCAGGAATCGAAATCATATTCGCATCGTTGTGTTGTCTCGCCAATGACGCAATTTCCGGCATCCAACAAAGTGCGCATCTAATTTTCTGGTGTTTGTTGGCTGTGATTTGTACGCCATTTCCGCTTCCACAAATCAAAATTCCCAATTCATTTTCTCTGTTTTCTACAGACGTTGCAGATGGATGTACAAAGTCAGGATAATCAACAGAATCAGCAGAGTAGGTG
>JAGNPP010000081.1 GCA_017989575.1 Chryseobacterium sp. | reverse complement strand
GATTTTGTCATATCCGCAATGCTGGTGTCCAAGATTGGAAGCATACTGTCACGAACATTGATTAATAATTTTCTGATACCACAAGTCGCTTCATCTGTACAATCTGCACATTTTTCGTAGAAATTGAGGGAAGCACAAGGCAACATTGCGACAGGTCCATCCACGATTCTGATAACGTCCAAAACCTTGATGTCAGCCGGATCTTTCATAAAAGTGTAACCGCCTTCTGCACCACGTTCGCTTTTGAGAATTTTATTTTGCTTCAATTCTCGGAGGATTTGCTCTAGAAATTTGAGCGGAATACGCTCGTTCTCCGATATTTTTTTGGCAGAAAATAAAGAAGCATTGTCTTTCCTGTTGAGGAAAAGCAAAGTTTTGATTGCGTATTTGACTCTTTTTGAAAGCATAGTGTAAAAATAATCAAAATTTTAGATTTTGGAAATATTATTTGAGGCAATAAAAAAACCGTCCCAAAATTGACTTTGAGACGGTTTGAAAATTATCATTAAACCTAATTAAGGAAACTTAACTCCAGAATAAGAATTAGGACTTACCATAGGAAGATTTGATCTGTATTTGGTATTAATGGCTTTAAGGAACTCGTTAGCAATGATTGCGTAACCACGCCCTAGCGGATGTACACCATCAAGAGAGAATGCACCACCCGTAACAAATTTCGCAGTGTATTTCACACCATCCCATTGGATTCCTGATGCTGAGTTTAACTCTTTCATTTTAGCATTGGCATCTACGAAAGCTAAGCCGTAAGAATCAGCTAAACCTTTGATAGCTGTGTTGTATGCTTCTGTTGCTGCTTGTACTTTTGCTGCTTCTGTTTTCGTCAAAACCAACTGATCTGCAAGTGGAATGGTAACGCCTCCAATCATTTGTGAAGTTGGAGCTGGCGGTAATCCTGTTGTAGGGTCTATCCCAATGATTGATGACGCGGGTAGCAAAATTAAATCCTCTGCAGTGGCATGTCTTGCCTGTCCGTACATTGCATATTGTGGAGGAAGGAAAGTTGAAATATCCAATAAACTCTTGTCAACAATTAGCACAGGATTATTAGCTGATGCAGTTAAAGTCATAAACCTCTTTGGCTGTCCAGCGCTTGCTAATGCGCCGTTTATCATAGCAAAGTTTCCATTGAGAGTAGCTGCAGATGCTGCTGCGAGTGGAACCGGATTGTAAGGAACTGTCGTGAAGTATGGAATAGATGTTACATAAGGGATATTAGCAATAACACCTTTTGTAGCGCCTTTGCTTTTTAATCCATCTAAAACAGTCTTTATTGCAACTGTAACCAATCCAGGGTCTGAGATGTCATTAGATCTATATGTAGCAGGATTAGGATTGTCTTTTTGATCCGTCGCTTGTGTGTAAGTTGTTACACCTCCTACTGTTTGAGAATTTGTTCCACCATTGGTAGAATAAGACAATACATCATTTGCACCAATCCAAAGTGAGAAAAATGTTGGAGACTGCGCCATTGCATCTGCTAAAACAGTTGTAGAAGGAGAAGTCGCAAATCTCACAAAGTAAGGGTTGGCTGCAGCAATTGGCAAATTAGCAACATTTCCATAGCCTGGAGTGATTAAATGGAAAGATTTAGCTCCCGGAACACCCATATTACTAAAAGATTTTCCAGCACCTCCAATTACATCCAGAGTTGCGGCTGCAGGAGCCTGAACAGGTGATAAACTTTGACTTACAACTGTTCCCGTATGGTCTTTTTTATCTACTAATTGAAGATTGTATCTCCCTCCAAATCCTGGAAGTCCGATGAATCCACCCACATCATTTGGCATCAAAGGCTGAGAGAATTCTCCTCCGCCTGCCAATTTCATTTGTCCGGCAAGCATCGATGGATATGATTCAGCTTGTCCGCTGGAATATAATGCCCCATCTCTATATCCTGCAGTCAAAGAGTTACCTAGCGCAACATATTTCGAGAAATCTGCCTCACCAGAAGTTACAACCACATCATTCACATCTGTGTCAAAGTCTGTTTCACAACTGATGTTGAGGAATAATGCCGATATGGCTATTGTTGAAAAGAATATTTTTTTCATAATTAATTTTTAAAATGCGTTATAAGATAATCCTAGACCAAAATAGTAAGCTTTTCCTTTAGCCTGTCCTCTGAAATTATAAAAATCGTTGTCCACAGCTCTGCTTTTCATAAAACTATATGCTCCGGAGACATCGATGTTTAATTTTCCTAGCTTATAACCAATACCGCCTGTTACAACGTTTGCGTCAAAAGAAGGAGATTCCAAAGCGTAATCTTTGTCATCATAAGGAGATTCGTCAAAATAATAACCCAATCTTCCTGCCAGTTTGTCTGTCAACATATATTGTGTTCCTACTCGGAAAATCTTAGAGTTTTTAAAGTTTTTAGGCGTAGAAGAAACCGTCATATCGGAAGGCACATTACCAGCCTGAGCATTTTCAAAATCGATAACCAATTTGCTGTATCTTTCCCATCCTTGGTAATTGAAATCAGCTGAGACTTGCCATTTTGGAGTTACTTTGTACGTTGCACCAATGAAATATTCATCTACAAGAGGAAGGGTTGCTTTAAAGCCATCTTGCCCGTTTGCATCTACTCCTAAACGAGGAAACAACTCTGAGGAAACATTAAACGTTGCTGTTCCTTTTTCTGCTTTCATATCCACAGGACTTCTGTAGGCTACACTAACATCCCATTTTGTGTCTGGTTGAAAGTATAATCCAAAGCTAAATCCTGTTCCTTTTGCTTTTCTATCTTCAATAGTCACCGAACCATTATATGGAGTTATGGCTTTGTTCTGCATCACTTCACCTCTTGCAATGATATAGCTTCCTCCAAGAGAAACCCAAGGTGCTAATTTTACAGAGATCATTGGTTGGAAATAATAAGCTTTTAGCTCCATTTCTTGCACGATGTCTTTTCCAGCCCAGTTATCTTCCCATTTTATAGTACTTCCAAAAGGTGTAGTCGCGCTTAGTCCCACAGAGATTTTGTCTGTAACTTTATAAGCTGCAGCAAAATAAATAGGAGTTCCCATTGGGTTGTCGGTTTTGTATGAGTTTAGTGTCTGCGTATTTTGATACTCAAACTGGGATTTGATTCCAAATCCGCCCAAAGCCACACTCAGTTTTGCAGGTATAAAAGAAATACCGGCAGGATTGAAGAATGCAACACTCGCATCCTCTGCGTGAGCACTGGTGTGAGCCATAGCCAACTGCTTTACACCTTGTAGCGATACTCGGAATCCTCCTGCGTATGCCATTACTCCGGCAGTTAATGCCGCGGTCATTAAAATTCTTTTCATATGTCGATTTTATTGTTTTAAAGTTGGTATGTCATCGCAAATTTTGTCTTGCTAGCCAAAGCGATTTCATACAAGGATTATTAATGTTCCAAATTTATAATTATTTCAATAACAATTATAAAAAATCGTAAAAAAAGTTAAACATTGCTATTCTAAGAATAATTGTTTAATTATCATAATTATTTATTTCGTTGATAATATTATAGTTATGATTTTTAAATTAAATTATTTTGAAGGAGTTTAATTTTAAACGAATTAAGCTAAACCTACTTAAAATGCAAATTTTCATTTTAGTTATATCATAAATTATTAGTGTTTGTTTTGTCTATTCATCAATATTAACATAGTATTAACTAAAAATTAATAAAAAAATATTTTTAAAAAATATAATCGGTAAGCTTAAATAAAATTTATATTAACTTTGCATTCAGACATAAAAAAATTAAAATATGAGTTGTGGATGCAAAACATCCGGCGATTCTTCCCACTCTTGCGGTACGAAGAGTGCCAGTGGGTGCAGTAGTGTAGATACTTGTGGCAATAGTTATAAATTAAGTGTTTTTGACTGGCTTTCCGATGTTAATCCGTCGGGTTCAAAAAGTTCAGAATATGTGGAAGTTCGTTTTAAGAACGAACGTAAATTATATTATAGAAACGTCAACAACCTGCCTTTACATATAGGAAGTATTATTGCTGTAGAATCCAGTCCGGGTCACGATATAGGTGTAGTAAGTCTCTCAGGAGAACTGGTGAAAATCCAGATGAAAAAGAAAAACGTTCATATAGATAGCCTTCAAAAAGTCTATCGTTTGGCGAATCAAAAAGATGTAGAAACTTGGCAAGACCTTAGAAATAAGGAAAACGCACTCAAAGTAGAAGCGCGTAAAATTGCTTACGGACTAAATCTGGAAATGAAAATCACCGACGTTGAATATCAAGGTGATGGGTCGAAGGTAACTTTTTACTATACAGCGGATAACAGAATTGATTTCCGACAGTTGATCAAAGAATACGCTTCTCTTTTCAGAACCAAAATTGATATGAAGCAAATTGGCTTCCGTCAAGAATCTGCAAAAGTTGGTGGAATCGGGTCTTGTGGCCGTGAACTGTGTTGTTCTACTTGGTTGACAGATTTCCGTTCTGTGAATACCAATGCGGCGCGTTACCAGCAGTTGAGCATCAATCCTCAAAAATTAGCTGGACAATGCGGAAAATTGAAATGTTGTCTTAATTATGAATTGGACACGTATCTTGATGTTTTGAGGGATTTTCCATCTTCAAGTACAGTTTTGAATACCGAAAAAGGTAGAGCATTCTGCATCAAAATCGATGTTTTCAAAAAGAAAATGTGGTTTGCATATGTAGAAAACTCAATGGCTTGGTATGATATCGATATCTTCGAAGTTCAAAAGATGATTGCCATCAACAAAAAAGGTGAGAAATCTAAGGCATTGGAAGATGTAAAAGTGATTGAAAACCGTATGGTAACTTCTGATTTGATTCAGGAAAACAGCGTTGACCGTTTCGAGAAGAAGAACAGAAAACCAAGACCGAACAATAATAACAGAGATAAAAATAATCCGAGACAGCCAGACAACAGGCCTGCGAGACCTCAATCGGAAAATAAAAATCCAAGACAAGCCGATAACAGAAACCGTCCGAACGAGCAAAAACCTGTAGAATACAAAGATGGCGCTCCAAAGGTTCAATCTAATGGAAATCAGCCAAGACAAAATAAAAATCCGAGACAAGGTGACAACAGAAATCGCCAAAACGAGCAAAAACCTGTCGAAAATAAAGCGACTGAGCCAATAGTTCAGTCAACAGATAATCCGTCAGCGGAAAATAAAACGCAGAAAAAACCGTTCAAAAAACCGAAAAAGAAATTTCCGCCGAAAAATGAAGGTAATGCTTAGATTAATAGTTGTTTTTATCCTGTTTTTATCTGTGAGTTCTTGCCAAAATGAAAATGAAACTATTTTGGTGAATAACGTCAATAATCAATGGAAGAAGAAAACTGCTCAAACCTTTGATTTTGATATGAAAGACGCTCAGAATCAGAAAAATCTGATGTTGCTGGTTCGGAATAACAATGATTATCCATACAGCAACCTAAGACTGATTGCAAGCATCGAACAGAATAAGAAGAATATCTCAACAGATACGCTTAATTTTGTGTTAGCAAAACCAAATGGAGAGTGGATTGGAACAGGTTTCGGAGACGCCAAAGAAATCACTTTTCAGTACAAACTCAATTATAAATTTCCGAAAAATGGGAAATATTCTGTCAAAGTTGTTCAGGCAATGCGAAAGGATGTTTTGCCGGGAATAGAAGATTTAGGAATTAAAATTCAAAACTTAAAGCCATAATTTATTAATGGAAAATAAGAAAACTGAACATAAAACTTTTCCTCTGCCAGACAAGAAAAAAGCAAAATCAGGAATCAGAAAATGGGTCAAATTCATTTGGATTGCATTTTTTGCTGTGGTTTTAGGAATTTCTGGATTGTTTTTTGCCGTTTCGCAAGGTTTTGTAGGCGATATGCCAGATGTGAAAGAGCTGGAAAATCCGGATATCTATGTCGCATCGGAGATCTATTCTTCCGATAATGTGCTTCTTGGGAAATTCGAAAAAGAAAAAACCAAGCCAGTGACTTACAAGCAGTTACCACCATATTTGGTTTATGCGCTGCAAGCAAAGGAAGATGAACGTTTCAAAGAGCATTCCGGAATTGATTTAAAATCCATCGCAAGAGCAATCCGCTATGGAGGCGAAAGAGGTGGAGGTTCTACCATTACGCAGCAGCTTGCAAAATTATTGTTCACCGGAAATGCTTCTCAAAACAAAATTGAAAGAGCTTTCCAAAAACTGAAAGAATGGAGCGTTGCTGTAAGTCTTGAAAAACGTTACACCAAGGAAGAAATCATCGCATTATATTTCAATAAAATGGACTTCCTTTTCAATGCAAAAGGGATCGAAATGGCATCGAGGGTCTATTTCAACAAATCTGTTAATCAACTGACTTTGCCCGAAGCGGCGACGTTTGTAGCGATGTTAGAAGCACCAAGAAGAAACAATCCTTACAGAAATCCTGAGAAGGCAAAAGTGAGAAGAGATGTGGTTTTGAAACAAATGTTGGAAACCGGATACATTGATAATTCTACTTATGAAAAGGCTGTTTCTACACCGATCGTTGTTGATTTCCACGAGATAGAATCTGTGGAAGAAGGTTATTCTGCTTATTATAAATTTTATCTTAGAAAAGAGATTCAACAATATCTTGAGGCTTACGAAAAAGAAACTGGGAAAGAACTCAATCTTTACAAAAACGGATTAAAAATCTATGTGACTTTGGATTCCAGAATGCAAAGATATGCGGAGGAGGCAATCAAAGAACACTTGACAGCGCTACAGAAAAATTTTGACGGTGAGATGAGACGTAATCCAAACCGTCCGTATTATAATCTTAATAAAACTCAAATCAATAGTTTGATGATGTCCGCAGTCAAAAGAACTGGACGTTACAAACAATTGAAAGCAGAAGGAATGTCTGAAGATTCTATTATGCTTGATTTCCACGAGCCTACAAAAATGACCAGATTTACTTGGCAAGGCGAGGAAGAAGTGGAGATGTCACCTTGGGATTCTATCCGTTATCACAAGCAGATTGCACAGGCTGGTTTGATGTCTATGGAACCTGCGACTGGCGATATCAAAGCCTGGGTTGGGGGAATCAACTGGCAACATTTCCAGTACGATCACGTGAAACAAGGGAAACGTCAGGTCGGATCCACTTTCAAACCATTTGTTTACGCAACTGCAATTATGCATCTCGGGATGACGCCTTGTTCAGCAGTCTCCAATGCGTCTTATTCTAAAGGAAGTTGGCACGTGAAAGGTGGTGGCGGAAGCGTTACAATGAAAGAAGGTATTGCAAAATCTTTAAATCCTGTCGCAATTAGATTAGCAGAAATGGCAGGAACGGAAAATGTCATCCAGCTAGCAAGAGATTTGGGTGTAACAAGTCCAATAGATAAGCATTTACCAATGGCCTTGGGTACTTCTGATATTACCATTTATGAAATGTTAGGAGCGTTCAGTGCTTTCGCCAATTTCGGAAACTATACAAAACCGGAAATGATTTGGAGGATCGAAGATGCTAACGGACGAGTAATAAAAGAAGTAAAACCTGTCGTGAAAGAAGTAATGAACGAAATGTACGCTTACACGATGCTCGATTTGATGAAGGGTGTAACGGAGTTCGGGACAGCTTCCGGAGAATTGAGAAGACGTGGAATTCCTGCAAGTGTAGAAATCGCAGGTAAAACTGGAACAACGCAGAAAAACTCAGATGGATGGTTTGTAGGAATTGTTCCAAAACTAGCGACTGATGTTTGGGTTGGTTGGGAAGACAGAGCAACACACTTCTGGAGCACAGGCGAAGGACAAGGAGCGAAAATGGGACTTCCAATTTGGGCCATTTATATGAAAAAGGTTTTTGCTGATAAAGCTTTGAATATTCTTCCTGAGGATAAATTCATCAAGCCAGCCAACTGGACAGGAAGTTGTTCAGATTTGAATAACCTAAGAAATGGATATGGCGACGAAGGCGGATTACAATCCATCGACGAACTGAAAAATCCAACACAAATTGTCCCAGAAAAACCCGTGAAGAAAGAAGAAAATTCTAACGAAACACTCAATTCCGGAGAAGATATAGATTTTAATAAATAAAAATATAACCCGCATTTCTGATGCGGGTTTTTTGTAAATATGAAGCTCAATCTCATTACTCAAAAATATACGAAACTGTTTCCCGGTGATTTCTCTGGAAATACGATGCAAAGACAAACGGCCGACGTAATGTTTTGCACAGTCGAACCCGCCGATTTTGAAAAGACTGAATTAATTGATTTTAATGAAAATCTTGCTGAAGAAATTGGACTTGGGGAAATTGAAAATCAAAACGATAAAGATTTTCTCTCAGCTCAAAGTCTCCCAGAAAATGTGAAAACTTATGCAACGGCTTATGCGGGACATCAGTTTGGGAATTGGGCTGGACAATTGGGCGACGGACGAGCCATCTACGCAGGAGAAATTCAAAATGGAAATCACCAAACCGAAATCCAATGGAAAGGCGCCGGAGCAACACCTTACTCCAGAACTGCCGACGGAAGAGCGGTTTTGCGTTCCTCGATTCGGGAATATCTGATGAGTGAAGCGATGTTTCATCTCGGCGTTCCAACCACACGGGCTTTGAGTCTTTCGAAAACGGGTGAAGATGTTATTCGCGATATTCAATATTCTGGGAATCCGCAGAAGGAGCAAGGCGCAGTTGTGGTGAGAACGGCTGAATCTTTCCTTCGTTTTGGTCATTTTGAATTATTGTCAGCCAGAAAACAAGATGATTTGTTGAAGCAATTGGCAGATTATGCGATTGAAAATTTCTTCCCCGAAGTTTCCTCAGAAAATAATCCTACAAAATACATCGATTGGTTTCAAGCCATTTGCGACAGAACTTTGAAAATGGTAATCGATTGGTATCGCGTCGGATTCGTTCACGGTGTGATGAATACCGATAATATGTCGATTCTTGGTTTGACGATAGATTATGGACCTTATTCTATGATGGATGGCTACGATTTGGAATTTACACCAAACACGACTGATTTGCCAGGAAGAAGATACGCTTTCGGGAAACAAGGTCAGATTTCACATTGGAATTTGGCGACTTTGGCGAATGCGATTTTTCCTTTGATTAATGATGCTGAGGTTTTAGAAAAAATATTAGATGATTTCGGAAAGCAATTTTGGGTGAAACACGATAAAATGTTGGCGGATAAATTTGGTTTTGATGAGGTTTTGGCTGAAGATGAACGATTTTTCACCGAATGGCAACAGACGATGCAGGATTTGAATCTGGATTACACCTTATTTTTCCAACAGCTTGAAAAACTCACTTCAGAAATTAAAACCGATGATGTCAAAGATTCTTTCTACCGGAATCTGACTGAAATTGAATTTAAAAAATTATCAGATTTCATCGAAAAATATCGTGTAAGAAAACTTAAAAATAAAATCTCAGAAACGGAATCT
>JAGNPP010000321.1 GCA_017989575.1 Chryseobacterium sp. | reverse complement strand
ACTCCAAGGAAAACAAATCTTCATCCACAAAATTCGGTAACGTTACCTTCAAATTCGGTTCTGCTTCCATTGCGCGTTTTATGGCGAAAATTGCACCTTCGTTTCTTGCCCAACTTCTTCTGGAAATTCCGTTGTTTACATCCCAAAAAAGCATTGATTTTAATCTTCTATCTGCATCTTCAGAACCATCCAATAACATTCCGAAACCGCCATTAATCACTTCTCCCCAACCAACTCCACCTCCATTGTGAATAGAAACCCAAGTTGCTCCACGGAAACTGTCGCCAATTACATTTTGAATTGCCATATCTGCTGTAAATCGGCTTCCGTCATAAATATTAGAAGTTTCTCTGTAAGGAGAATCTGTTCCCGAAACATCGTGGTGATCTCTTCCTAAAACAACAGGTCCAATTTCTCCATTTTTTATGGCTTGATTAAATTTTTCTGCAATTTTCATTCGTCCTTCTGCATCGGCGTACAAAATTCTGGCTTGTGAACCCACTACCAAATTATTTTCTTGCGCGCCTTTAATCCAAGTAATGTTGTCCTGCATTTGCTGTTGGATTTCTTCTGGAGAATTTTTCATCAATTCTTCTAAAACTTCACAAGCCAATTCATCTGTTTTTTGTAAATCTTCAGGTTTCCCAGATGTACAAACCCAACGAAACGGCCCGAAACCGTAATCAAAACACATCGGTCCCATAATATCTTGAACATAACTCGGGAACTTGAACTCTCTTCCTAAAGTTGGATTTTCTGCCAAAACATCGGCTCCAGCTCTGGAACATTCCAAAAGAAAAGCATTTCCATAATCGAAAAAATACGTTCCCTTTTCGGTGTGTTTGTTGATTGCAGAAGCGTGTCTTCTTAAACTTTCATAGACTTTTTCTTTAAAAAATTCAGGATTTTCCGCCATCATTTTATTGGAATCTTCAAACGAAATTCCGACAGGATAATAGCCTCCTGCAAAAGGATTATGAAGCGAAGTTTGATCACTTCCAATATCAATTTTTAGATTTTCTTGTTCAAATTTCTCCCAAACTTCCACTACATTTCCGAGATATGCCAAAGAAACAGTTTCGTTGTTTTCCTGCGCTTTTTGCACTCGTGAAACCAATTCGTCTAAATTTTCGTGAATTTCATCTACCCATTTTTGTTCGTGACGAATTTTGGTAATTTTAGGATTTACTTCTGCACAAACCGTGATGCAACCCGCTATATTTCCAGCTTTTGGTTGTGCTCCTGACATTCCGCCTAAACCGGAAGTCACAAAAAGTCCACCTTTTGGCGATTTTTTAATTTTTCTAAAAGCATTCAGAACCGTAATCGTAGTTCCGTGTACAATTCCTTGTGGACCAATGTACATATAACTTCCCGCCGTCATTTGTCCGTATTGCGAAACTCCAAGTGCGTTAAATCTCTCCCAATCATCTGGTTTTGAATAATTTGGTATTACCATTCCGTTTGTAACCACCACTCTTGGAGCATCTTTATGACTTGGAAATAATCCCATCGGATGACCAGAATACATCACCAAAGTCTGTTCGTCTGTCATTTCCGACAAATATTTCATAGTCAAAAGATATTGCGCCCAATTTTGGAAAACCGCCCCATTTCCACCGTAAGTAATCAGTTCATGAGGATGTTGCGCCACAGCATAACTCAAATTATTTTGAATCATGAGCATAATAGATTTCGCCTGTAAAGATTTTCCTGGATATTCTGAAATTGGCCTTGCAAAAATCTCATAATCTGGACGAAAACGATACATATAGATTCTACCGTATTTCTCTAATTCTTCCTTGAATTCCAGCAACAATTCTGCATGAAATTTCGGTTCAAAATAACGCAAAGCGTTTTTCAGAGCGAGTTTTTTTTCTTCTTCGTTCAGAATTTCTTTACGTTTCGGAGCGTGATTAATTTGGGTTTCGTACGGTTTTGGTTGAGGAAGTTCTGTTGGAATTCCTTGTTGTATCTGTTGTTGGAAAGTCATCATAAAATTTGAAATTCAATCTGGTTTTAAAGATACTTTAATTTAAAAATATGAAACAAATTTCTTAAATTAATAAAAGCACTCTAGTTGAATAAATATTTATAATTTAGGTGTAAAATCATCAGGAAGCTTTATCATTAATTTACCTTTTTGAATGGAAAGTGGATTTACATTCTCTTGAAAGGCAATTATAATAGACACTTCATATTTACTCTTAGAAGTATTAATAAACTTATATTCTCTAATAATACTTTTACCAAAAAAACGAATTCCTTTATTATTCATTTCTTTCATGAAATCAACATAATTTATTAATATTTTAGTTTTATTTGAGTACTCAAGATCTGAATAAAAATCTCCATAGTCTCTAAAATCATCAAATAATTCGCTTACTTTAATTTTATCTAAATCATTTTTTAATGAAGAAAAATCAAAAAAATAAAAATGCGAATTTTGAAGAATTACTTCAATATCACTTTGAGTTTTAATCTCATCAAGAAACTCAATATTATTTATGCTTTTTATGTACTCATGTAAATCCTTTTCAATAGCTGATTCAATCCAAAATTCATGATTATCTTTAATACTTTCTATTATTTCAATAGTGAATGTTTCTGGAAATTCATCAATCAACTTATGATCATTTGCACATAATAAAATTAAGTTTTCATACTCATCATAATTCTTTAATTTCCGACTTCTTCCTCTAGGCCCATTCTCTTTTGATGAAACAATATGACATTCTTCGCCAACTATAAAATTTGCATTTTCTAATTCCATTTTGTGTACTAATGGATTTTTACATATTGCGCATCTATTACCTGATTTAGACCACAAAATCTTTCTTGTTTTAACAGAAATTGACATATCTAAAATCTTTTATACACTTCTTCAAAATCGACTCTCATTCTATCACCCCAAACTCCTTTTTCATCTCTTATTCCGCATGAAACAATCATGTTCACTTCTGCACCAAAAGGTAAATTGAGAATCTTTTTCACTCTTCTGCTGTCAAAACCTTCCATCGGACAAGTATCATAACCTTCATTGCTCATCGCCAACATGAAGGTTTGCGCCGCCAAAGCACAAGTTTTATGCACTACCACTCTCGCATCATTTTCTGAAACCTGATAG
>JAGNPP010000080.1 GCA_017989575.1 Chryseobacterium sp. | reverse complement strand
CCTGTGAAACAAATGAGTTCGTTGTTGGACAAAGCTTCGTTGATTCTGAAAATGTGCGACATATCGTCCTTCACAAAAATGAATTTGATGTTGCTTTTCTTGACGGAAATGCTTTCCATATATTCTCTGATGGCCGTCACTTCCTGGTCTGTTGTGACTAAATTAATCTGAGCATCAAAGTCGATGTCGGCAAAAAAATGTTCAGCAATTTCGAAATTTCCGATGTGTGCGCTGATGAGCACGCCACCTTTTTTCTCGGCGAGAAGGTTTTTGATATTCTCAATGCCGTCGAATTCGTACGTGAATCGATTTCTTAATCCTACAGAAATGGCGGTTTTATCAATCAAAACTTTACCGAAAACGAAGTAGCTTCTGAAAACGGACAATTTAGTTTTTAAAGCACTGAAATTCAGTCTGTTTTTAAAATAATAAGAAATATATTGGTTGCTTTTCTTCTCGAAAATGAAGTAGTAAGTTGCAACGAAATAAAGGACGAAATATGAACTTCGGATTCCGATATTCTTGATGCACCAAACGAAAATCCGGTAGCCTAATATCGTTCCTTTGGATCTGCCTTTCCATTTGTTCATAGTTCAGATGTTAGACTTTAGATGCTAGACATTAGACTAAAAATGCTGTAATAATTATGCGGTTTTTTCGGCAATCTTATTTTCAATTGCATCGTAAAAATCATCGAAAGTGACCATTTGTTTGAAATCTGCCTCGCCTAATTTCACACCGAAATTAGACTCGATAATCACGACCATATCGATATAATCTAGGCTATCCAAACCTAAGGTCGTTTTGAAATTAGCATCATTCACAATATCATCGCGATCAACTTCGAACTCGTTGACAAGAAAGTTATCAACAATCGCAACAATTTTATCTCTATCCATAGTGTTTTTAAACAAATTTTTTGACAATTAATGCAGAATTGGTTCCTCCAAATCCGAAAGAATTCGACAAAAATACGTCAATTTTTTGATTTTTTGTTTCCGTGATTAGATTTATCTTTTTTGCATCGTCGTCCGGATTTTCCAGATTGATGTTTGGTGCCACGAAATCGTTTTGCATCATCAGAATCGAATAGATGACTTCGCTTGCGCCAGCCATCCAACATTCGTGTCCTGTCATTGATTTTGTGGAACTTACCGGAATTTTGTTTCCGAATATTTTATGAATTGCCTGCGCTTCATTCGCATCACCAATTGGTGTGGAAGTCGCGTGCGCATTGATATAATTGATGTCATCTGGTTTTAAGCCAGACATTTTTAAAGCTCTTTCCATCGCAATCGCAGGTCCATCGATATTGGGTGTGGAAATATGTCCGCCGTTGGAAGAAAATCCATAACCGAGAACTTCCGCAATAATTGGCGCGCCTCTTTTGACTGCAGATTCGTAGCTTTCTAAAATTAAAGTTGCTCCTCCTCCACTTGGAATGAGTCCATCTCTGCCTTTATCAAATGGTCGGGAAGCTTTTGTTGGTTCATCTTCGCGAGCTGAGAAAACGCCCAATCCGTCGAAACTTGCCATTGAAAATTTGTTGGTTTCTTGCGCACCGCCACAAATCACAGTGTCTTGCAAACCATTTTTAATCATCAAATATCCTAAACCTAATGAATGTGAACCACTTGCACAAGCTGCGCTAATCGTCATATTGATACCACGAAGTTTGAAAATCGTTGCGAGATTCATCGTTACCGTAGAATTCATCGATTTGAAAATGGCTCCAGAACCCATCAATTGTGTGTCCTTTTTTTCACGAACAATATCGATGGCTTCTACAACGGCCTGAGAAACACTGTCGTTTCCGTACAAAATTCCGACTTCGTTTTCGTCGATAAATTCTTGTGAAATTCCAGCGTATTTTAAAGCGTCGATGGTTGCCATATAAGCATATTCGCTTTCTTCGCCCATCGAAATTCTTTGTCGGCGACTGAGTAGATTTTTTAAATCTGGCTTCGGAACAAAGCCTGTCAAACCAGATCTGTAACCAAATTCTTTTCTTTCTTGATCGAGAATAATTCCGGATTTGCCTTCGTACAAAGAGTTTTTGACTTCTTCCAAAGAAATCCCAATGCAGGAATAAATGCCGATTCCGGTGATGACAACTCTGTTTTCCATTTTAAATTAGGTTGTAGGTTGTAGGTTTTTAGGTTGCAGTTATCACTATTACCCAAAATCTACAACCTGATTTTATGAATAAATTCCGCCGTTGATGTTGATGACTTCGCCAGTGATGTAGGATGATTTTTTTGAAGCTAAAAATGCAACCAAATCCGCCACTTCTTCTGCTTCGCCAAATCGATTTGCGGGAATCATTGCTTTTAATTCTGCTTCATCAAAATCTGCAGTCATATCAGTTTTTATAAATCCTGGTGCGACTGCGTTTACAGTGATATTTCGTTTTGCAATTTCCTGAGCTAATGCTTTTGTTGCACCAATGACACCAGCTTTTGCGGCGGAATAATTGGTTTGCCCCGCAGTTCCTTTCGCGCCGGAAACGGAAACCATATTGATGATTCTGCCGTATTTGTTTCTCAATAATTTCTGAATGAAAAAATTGGTCACATTGAAAAATCCATTCAAACTGGTGTTGATGACGTTGTTCCAATCCTCATATTTCATCCACATAAAAAGTCCGTCTCTGGTGATTCCGGCGTTGTTGATGATGACTTCTACGATGGCGTCTGGATTTTTATCTTGCCAATCTGTCAAAACATTTGTTGTTTCTTCCGCATTAGAAACATCAAATTTCAGGATTTCTCCAGTTGTTCCCAATTCTTTGACTTTCTCCAAAGTTTCGTTGGCTAAAGCTTCGTTGGAAGTATAATTAATGAGAAGATGATAATTTTTTTCTTCGGCAAGTTTCAGGCAAATGGCTCTACCAATTCCTCTGGAACCTCCTGTTATGATGGCGCATTTCATTAGTTTAAAACTTTGAAATTAATTATTTTTTAAATATTCCTTCACCTTTTCTACAAACGGATACATCACCAAATCTTCTTTGAAAGCCGGAACAATCGCACGAACCTCATCGTACAGTTTTTTCGTGTTAGATGAAATTTCGTTCTGACATTCCAAAAACTCAATTGCTTGAATAATCGTGATTAATTCAATCGCCAAAACTTCAAAAGCATTTGCAATAACTTTGCTACAAATCACCGCAGAATTGGTTCCCATACTCACAATATCCTGATTATCATTGTTATTCGGAATACTGTGAACATACATCGGATTCGACAACATTTGACTTTCCGCCGTTGTGGAAGTTGCGGTGAATTGAACGCCTTGCATACCGAAATTCAATCCTAATTTTCCGAGATTGACGAATGGCGGGAAGATCTCGTTGATTTTTGCATTCAGAAGATAATTGAGTTGTCTTTCTGCAAGCATTGTCAGTTTTGTGATAACGATTTTCAGCTTGTCCATTTCCAAAGAAATATAGTCTCCGTGGAAGTTTCCGCCGTGGTAAACGTGTTGGTCTTCTGGAATGATAATCGGATTGTCGTTGGCAGAATTAATCTCGTCTTCCAATATTTTTTCCGTGAATTCCAAAGTATCCAAGACTGGTCCCAAAATCTGCGGAACACATCTGAGAGAATAATATTCCTGAACTTTATCTTTGAAGATTTCCTCTTTGTTTTTCTTATTATAAAGATGGTCTTCTCTTTTTCTGATTAATTTGCTATCAGAAAGACTTTCGCGCATTCTGGACGCAATTTTTTGTTGGCCTTCGTGTCTTTTTGTGGAATTCAAAGCTTCTGAAAAATGGTCGTCGTACGCTTTTACAATTTCATTAATCGCACAAGAAAGTTTCAAAGAAATATCCACCAATTTTCTGGAATAATAGGCATTAATAATCCCAATTCCCGTCATCGTAGAAGTTCCGTTCATCAATCCCAAACCTTCGCGAATGTGAACTTTTATTGGTTCAAGATTCAATTCTGCAAAAACATCTTTCGTATTTCTTCTTTTATTTTTATAAAAAACTTCGCCTTCGCCAATCAAGACCAAAGCCAAATGCGCCAGCTGAACCAAATCGCCACTTGCGCCAACGCCACCGTGCTCGAAAATCAACGGCGTAACATCTTTATTAATTAATTCCTTTAATAAAAAAATAACCGACGGATGAATTCCCGATTTTCCTAAACTCAAAGTGTTCAATCTCGCCAACATCACCGCTTTTGCAGATTGAGGCGAAAGTGGATTTCCAACGCCGGAAGAGTGACTTCTTATCAAATTATATTGAAGCTGATTTCTGTTTTCCTCGCTGATTCTGTATTGCGCCATTGGTCCGAAACCAGTGTTCACGCCATAAATGACTTTGTCTTTGGAAAATTCCTCTAAAAAATTGAAACCATTTTCTACTTTCGACAAAAGTGTTTCGCTCAATTCAAGCGTTTCGTTATCGAAAATAATTTTATAAAAATCCTCTAATTTGAGGTTAGCCGTTAATACCATCTATCATTATTTAAAAAAAGGAGAAAACTGATTCGAAATCAATTTTTTGTGATTAATTTTGTGACGCAAATATAGATAGAATATCAGAAATAATGAAAGAATTTGTAGATGTCCTCGTGATTGGAGCCGGACCTTCGGGTTGCGTGTCTTCCGCGTATCTTCATAACAACGGTGCAAAAGTGAAAGTGGTGGAAAAAACCAAATTTCCAAGATTGGTGGTTGGAGAAAGCCTGATTCCGCGAGTGATGGATCATTTTCACGAAGCTGGACTTTTCGAAGCGTTGGACAGCCAAGGTTTTGAGAAGAAGCTTGGTGCAAGATTTATGCGAGGTGATGAAGTCTGTATTTTTGATTTTAGCAATAAATTTGGTGAAGGCTGGGATTGGACTTGGCAAGTTCCCAGAGCGGATTTTGACAAAGTTTTGGCAGATGAAGTTATCCGAAAAGGCGTTGATTTGGAATTTGAAACAGAAGTGATTTCTGTTGAATTTAATGGTTCGAATTCCATTACAACTGTTAAAAATAAAGATGGTGAAACGAAGGAAATTCACGCCAAATTCATTATTGATTCCAGCGGTTATGGCAGAGTTTTGCCGAGATTATTGGACTTGGAAAAACCTTCGAAATTATCACCACATTCTGCGATTTTCTCTCACGTTGATGATATTAATCGTGAAGAAGGCGTGGAAGGAACGTTGATTTCTTTCGATATTATTGAAACCGAAGTTTGGCTTTGGGTAATTCCTTTTTCGAATGGAAAAACAAGTTTAGGAATCGTTGGACCGACTGATTATATCGATAAATTATCGGAAAATGGCGACACGACGGAAGCTTTGAGAAAAGCCATTTCGCTTTCAGATTATTATGTCAAACGTTTTGGCGACGTTGATTTTCTTTTTGAACCGAGACATTTGAAAGATTATTCTTGCTCCGTAAAAAAATTATTCGGAGACGGATTTGCTTTGACTGGAAATGCATCGGAATTTCTCGACCCTGTTTTTTCATCTGGAATGGCTTTCGCAACGGAATCCGGAATGCTTTCTGCAAAATTAGCCCTAAGACAATTAAACGGCGAAACCATTGATTGGCAAAAGGAATATTCTGATTACATTTTATACGGCGTGAATGTTTTCACCACTTACGTGAAAGAATGGTACACCGGAAATTTGCAGGAATTATTTTTCCATCAACCGGAAAATCCCGATGTGAAAAGGAAAATTTGTGCGGTTTTGGCTGGTTATGTTTGGGACAAGAAAAATACTTTTGTGAGAATTCACGATACGGCAGTGAAGAATTTGGCAGATTTTATCAGATTGGAAAAAATGGAACAGCAATAAAAAAACGGTCTGAAAATTTTTCAGACCGTTTGTGTTTTATTTAATGACTTTTCTTATCGCTTTTCCGAGTTCCTTGCCGGTGACTTCGTAAGCACCAGCAATTCTTCCATACTCCATTGTAAAGTCTTTGTTCGTTTTTTTACCGAGAATTTCTGAACCTTGCAATTTCATCACAACTTTCGAAGGATTATCAGTTTCAACAAATATTAAATCAGAAGTCAGTTTTCCTTCCTGAGCAACCAAGCCTGCGTGCCAACCTGCGTAAACCCATTTTGTATCGACAATCAAAGTATATTTTGAATTAATATCTTTTTTGAAAGCCACTTTTTTCGACCAGCCGTTGAGACCTTTCAAAAAGTAATTGAGATATTCCGTATTCTTGAAATTGCCCCAAGCTTCTTCCCATTTTTGCCAAGCCATCGCATTTTTCTTTGCTAAAGTTTCCGCTTTTCGTCTTTCCAAATATTGAGCTTCTGTGAAATTATCTGCTTGAAACAGGACGTTATCAAATTTCAGTTGAACGTTCACTTCTGTTTGGTCTTTCAAAAAATCAAAAGTTCCGAATTCAAAATTCAATTGGTTTTGAGCAAAAGTAAATGTCGTAAACATAAGAACGACAAGTAATAATAGTTTTTTCATAGTTATTAATTGAGTCAAATTTTAATTTCGTAAATCTATAAAATTAATTGGCTTACGGCTCGTTGGATTGAAGACATTTTTCGATAACACTTCAAAATCCAAAACTTCGATTTTCGGACTCACTCTCAATTTTGCACGGAAATGGTCTCGCAATTCATTCACAAAATTCTCATCATTATTTTCGGCACTTACTTTAATAATGATTTCGTCCAAACCAATTTCATCCGACTGAATAACGATTTGATAGCAAAGAATATTATTAAAATCATTCAGAATGTCATTCATTGCCGGCGGATAAAGTGTCGTGCCTTTGTACTTTATCATTTGTTGTTTTCTGCCAAGAACTGGACCAAGACGCATCGTATTTCTGCCACATTTGCAAGCTTCGTAATGTGCTTTCACCAAATCTCCGGTTTTAAATCTTAATAACGGAATCGCTTCAACGCCCAAAGTCGTAATCGTCAACTCGCCACTTTCGCCTTCTTGTACAGGATTTTCATTTTCATCAAGGATTTCTGTAATGATGAGTTCGGGATGATGATGACCACCAATTTGAAATTCGCATTCCGTGAAAGCCGTGCTCATTTCCGTCGAAGCGTAAGTTGAAAACAATTGAATATTCCATCTTTCTTTAATTTTTTGAGACAGAATATTATCGGTGAAATCCTGATTTTTAAGGCCTTCCCCAATACAAATGGCGCCGTAAACACTGGAGTTTTTATAATCGATGTTGTGTTTCTCAGCGTAATCTATCATTTTCAAAAGGAAAGACGGAACCGTAATCAGATATTTCGGCTTATATCTGAAAATCGAATCCCATTGCAATTCTGGAATGCCAGGTCCCATTCTCACAACACTTGCACCCATTTTCCTAAGTCCAAGAAAATAAGCCAAACCAGCCATAAATCTTTTATCGATGGTTGTAATCATTTGAACAACATCGCCTTTTTGGATTCCGGCACAGACAAAAGAAATCGCTTCGTTGTAAGCCAATCTTTCCAAATCCTTGTCCGACAATCCGAAAGTCACTAGGTCGCCCAAAGTTCCGGAAGTCGTGCTGTAATCCACAATTTCAGTTTGAGGAACACAGAAAAAATCCTGATTGTTTGCTTGAATATCATTCTTGGAAGTCGTCGGAATTTTAGTTAAATCTTCAAGCGTTTTCATTTCATTAATATCAATTTTATTGTCAATAAATAATTTCTGATAAAACGGCGAATTGGATTTTAAGTAAACCAAAAGCTCTTTCAATTTGCTTTCCTGAAAGGTTTTGATTGATTTTAAATCGGATTTTTCAATGGTTGGGTATAGTTCCAAGGATGATAATTTTATGTGACAAATTTATAAAAACATAAACCAATTTTATGATTCTGAATTTGAAGTTTTTAACATTTAGAAACTGCGCAAAATATACTTTAAAAATCGACAAAAATCACTAAATTCGCAAACTTAATCTATCAGAAACAGATTTGATCCATTGAAAATGAGTAAGTTCACAGAATATAAAAATCTTAGCCTAACCGAAACTGCAAAAAACATCGCAGAATTTTGGAAAACCAACGATACTTTCAAAAAATCCGTAGAAATCCGCGAAGGACAACCGGAATTTGTTTTTTATGAAGGACCGCCTTCCGCCAACGGAATGCCGGGAATTCACCACGTGATGGCGAGAGCGATTAAGGATATTTTTTGTCGTTTTCAAACACAATCCGGGAAACAGGTTTTCAGAAAAGCGGGTTGGGACACGCACGGACTTCCAGTAGAATTGGGAGTTGAGAAAGAATTGGGAATCACCAAAGAAGATATCGGCAAAAAAATCACGATTGAAGAATACAACGAAGCTTGTAAAAACGCCGTGATGCGCTACACCGATGTTTGGAACGATATGACCGAAAAAATCGGCTATTGGGTGGATATGGAAAATCCGTACATCACCTACAAACCAAAATATATGGAATCGGTTTGGTGGCTTTTGAAACAAATCTATGACAAAGGTTTGTTGTACAAAGGTTACACAATTCAGCCGTATTCTCCGAAAGCTGGAACTGGTTTATCTTCTCACGAAGTGAATCAACCAGGTGCTTATCGTGATGTTTCTGACACGACTGTTGTAGCTCAATTTAAGATAAAACAAGCACCCGAAAATGCAAGCGAAACTTGGAAAAAATTATCCGCACTTGCTTATTCTGATTCCAAAATAGATAGTTCTGAAGCTGCCGAAAATAGTTGTGGTGGAGCTTTGCATTGGGAAGAATTTGATAATCAACAGCCAAAATCTGATGTTTATTTTCTTGCCTGGACGACAACGCCTTGGACTTTACCTTCCAACACTGCTTTAACAGTCGGACCAAAAATCGATTACGTATTAGTAAAAACTTTCAATCAATATACGTTTGAGCCAATCAATATTATTTTGGCGAAAGCTTTGGTTGGAAAGCAGTTTGCGAAGAAATACGCGGAAGGAACAGATGAAGATTTCGCCAATTACACTTCTGAAAGCAAAGTTATTC
Organism: Chryseobacterium sp.; assembly: GCA_017989575.1. GTDB lineage: Bacteria > Bacteroidota > Bacteroidia > Flavobacteriales > Weeksellaceae > Epilithonimonas. Next base: position 605 of record JAGNPP010000080.1, on the reverse strand, counting down.
CTTATCAAATCTTAGCCGAATTCAAAGGCGCTGATTTGGTGGGAATTCAATATGAACAATTATTAGATTACGCCAAACCTTACCAAAATCCGGAAAACGCTTTCCGAGTGATTGCCGGAGATTTTGTAACGACGGAAGACGGAACAGGAATCGTTCACACTGCGCCGACTTTTGGTGCAGATGATGCGAAAGTTGCGAAAGAAGCAACGCCGGAAGTTCCGCCAATGTTGGTTTTGGATGACAATGGAAATCCGGTTCCTTTGGTTGATATGCAAGGGAAATTTTTATCGATTGTAAAAGATGAAACTTACGGTTTTGCGAATGAATATGTGAAAGGAGAATATTTGAATGAAGAAGAAAAAAGCACAGAATTCAATATTCAAAAAGAAAATTTAAAATCAATTATCGCTGATTTGAAAGCGTATCTTTCTGTTGATGAGAGAATTGCCTTAAAATTAAGAAAAGAAAACAAAGCCTTCAAGGTTGAAAAATATGTTCACAGTTATCCGCACAGTTGGAGAACTGATGAGCCTTTGTTGTATTATCCGCTCGATTCTTGGTTCATCAAAGTGACTGATGTGAAAGACAGAATGTTCGATTTGAAT
>JAGNPP010000079.1 GCA_017989575.1 Chryseobacterium sp. | reverse complement strand
AATATGCCAAATGAAAACTAAAATCCTTTTGGTAGAAGATGATCCGGATCTTGGAATGGTTCTGAAACAATATCTGGAATTCTCAGATTTCGAAGTCACTTGGATCTCAAATCCCGAAGAAATTTTGAAAGATAAAAAAAACGTGGAGAATTTTCAGTTGGCGATTTTGGATGTCATGCTTCCTGTGATGGATGGTTTCGAACTCTCCAAAAAAATCAGGAAAATGTCTAATATTCCTTTTCTCTTTTTAACGGCTAAAGGTCAAAGTATTGATAGAATCTTGGGTCTGAAATTGGGTGCGGACGATTACATCACCAAACCTTGCGAGCCAGAAGAACTGATTTTAAGAATTAAAAACATTCTCAAAAGAAATGAAACTTCTGAAAAATCTGCCATTCAGATTGGGAATTATTCTTTCATTCCGTCTCAGTTTCAATTGATTTTTGGAAATGAAAGCATTCAACTGACAGAGAAGGAGTCGGAACTTTTACTTTTACTTTCAAAAAGTAATCAGAAGATCATCAATCGCAAAGAAATTTTAGAAACGCTTTGGGGCGAAAATGATTATTTTCTTGGCAGAAGTCTGGATGTTTTTATGTCGAGATTGAGAAAATATTTTCAAAAAGATGACCGCATAAAATTTGATTCCATCCGAGGAATCGGTTTCAAAGTTGAATTTCCGGTTTAAACAATAATTCCCGCTTATTTCTAAACGGGAATTATTTTTTTAATGATGATTTATTGTTTTACAATTTTCTGAGTCGATGTTTTCCCATCAGCAAAATCTATTTTCAGAAGATAAACGCCCGCCGGCAATTTTGAAACATTGATTTTGGAAGAAGAATCTTCTAACAACTGTTTTCCATCTGTAGAATAAACCGAGGTTTTGCTCACTTTGGAATTGGTATTAATATTAATAAAATCTTTCGCAGGATTTGGATAGACTGCCACTTTTTCCAAAGAAGTTTCGCCCGTTGCCAAAATCTGGGTGGAGGAGATGGGACCCGTCCAAAGACTTACATTTTCATTGGTACATTTAGATTTCACGTACATCTCGTAAGTCCAGTTGTTTGTAAGGTCGGTTCTTGTTGCGGTTGGAGTATCGCTTACCTGTTGCAACGATTCGCTAGAAGCAGAGTAAAAGTTTTTTCTCGCCCACAGAACTTCCCAATCGTTGGCATTTCCTTTTTCAGTCCATTTTAGTTTGACAGTTTTTCCTTGCTGACTTTCTATTGCAAAGTCGCCAGGATTTGCACAGATGATCTGTCCGCTGTCCGCATTTTGAATATACATGGAGAGTGGGAAATAGCCTTTTTGGCCATAAAATACGGCATCCGGAACATCTAATTTTATTGTGTGAGTTCCGGCTGAGAGATTACCCAACTTTACCTCTCGATTAGGAATAGCATCACCAGGACACCAGTTGTTCCAAGACAACCAGCGACGAAGAAGTTGAGGAGCTCCTTGATAGATTCCATTTGCTTGCGTGTTGTATTTTCTAAAATCTTCACAGCTTTTTCCGCCCGGTTTGTATTGATGAACCAATTGATTATCAAAATAAACGAAATGCTCTCTTCTTACATACTCCTCACCATTTTCATCTGCACCATGGTTTGATGTTGAAAGATGGAGAACGGCATTTTCTACCGGTTGATCTAGATTAAAAGTTACAATTCTTGTCGTTTGTCCCGGAACGTCTGTCGCATTGTAATTATTTAAATTATCTCGATACGAAATAGGTAAGAAAAAATTTTGCGCAGGAGTTGCGGTTCCGGTTGTTACAAATTCCAAATTTCCGCGGAAAACATCTGTTCTGTCTGCGCAACCTGCAATCTGAGTTCTGGCCGCTTCGGAATAACCGTCTGCGCGGAACTCAATCCAGAAATCATAGGTTGCAGACAGTGAAGTGTCGTGCAATATTTTCGAGATATTGTCAATCTGGAAACTATATGGAACTTCTTTCAATGTCGCATTTTTGTTCATAAAAGGCGTGATGAAGCGTCCGATTTCGATCCTCTTGATGTCCGATTGATTAAATGTGTAAGTCGTGCTACCTTTCGGAACTAGAACCAAATTGACACCCGCAATTCTGTCGTAGTTGTCACAAGCAGCTTTTAGGACAATATTCATTTTTACGCTGCTTCCTATAGAAGCGATTTCCGTTTCCGTCAGTTTTCGGGAAATGATGTCTTGCTCGTAGGCGTGAAGTCTAATGGCACCAACAGGAATTTGGGAAAATGCTTCGGGAGGCATCGTTTGTCCTTCTCCCAAATAGTGGTACATGCTGTAAAAAGGAACATCGTCGAAAACAGAAACATTCTGAGCCAGGAACAACGAATTTGTTAAAAGTCCGGCTGCGACAAAAAGTAGTTTTTTCTTCATATATAGATTTATTATCAGAACAAATTTATAAAATGTTTACAAATAAATCGATTTTGATGTGATATTTCTAAAATTAAGTTTTAAAGATTGAATATTGATTAAATTAAAATTCCACTTTGAATTCTCCTGCGAAAAACTTATCTTTAGAAAAATTTACAAATTATGATATTTATTTGGGTAGCCGCTTTTTTTGGACTTATTGTGCTTTTTGCTTCGTTTTTCACGGTAAAGCAGGAGACTGCAGCATTGGTGGAACGTTTGGGGAAATTCCATTCTGCGAGACACGCAGGTTTACATTTGAAAATCCCATTCATCGATCAGATTTCCAAGAGAATGAATCTTAGAATCCAACAACTGGATGTGATGATTGATACCAAAACATTGGACAATGTTTTCGTGAAAATGAAAATTTCTGTTCAGTTTCAAGTTATTAGAAATCAGGTTGCAGATGCATTTTATCGTTTGGAAAGTCCGCACGATCAGATTACATCCTACGTTTTCGATGTGGTGAGAGCGGAAGTTCCAAAGTTGAAACTAGATGATGTTTTCCTTAAAAAAGATGATATTGCGGTGGCGGTAAAAGCTGAACTTCAGGAAGCCATGCAGAGTTATGGTTATGATATCATCAAAGCTTTGGTCACAGATATTGATCCGGACGATCAAGTAAAACATGCGATGAACAGAATCAACGCAGCAGAGCGTGAAAAAACGGCTGCAGAATATGAATCTGAAGCACAAAGAATCAGAATTGTTGCGGTTGCAAAAGCGGAAGCTGAATCTAAAAAATTGCAAGGACAAGGTATTGCAGACCAAAGACGAGAGATTGCCAAAGGTCTGGAGGAATCTGTGAAAATGCTAAACAGCGTACAAATCGATGCCCACGAAGCGTCTGCATTGATTGTTGTGACGCAACATTATGACACTTTGCAATCCATCGGTGCCAACAACAGATCGAATCTTGTTTTGTTGCCCAACACGCCAACTGCAGCAAGTTCTATGTTGAATGATTTGGTGGCATCTATGGCCGTTTCCAAACAATTGGATCTGGACGATAAGCCAAGAAAATAATCAATTAAAACTATAAATTAAAGTCCGAGCAATCGGATTTTTTTTATTTTAAATCTGTCATTGTAACTTAAATTCGATTTCAAAGACTATTAATAAAAATAATCAGATGGAAAAAATTCTGGAAGTAAAAGACTTAACCAAAAAATTCAAGCAAATTGCTGTGAATAATATTTCCTTCGATGTAGAAAAAGGAAATGTGTACGGACTTTTAGGTCCCAATGGAAGCGGTAAATCTACAACGTTTGGGATGCTGCTTTCTACCATCAATCCAACTTCCGGCTCTTGGAAATGGTTTGGCAAAGACGGAACGGATACAGATACGCTCAAAAAAATTGGCGCGATCATAGAGCAGCCGAATTTCTACCCGTACCTGTCTGCGGAAAAAAATCTTGAAATTGTTGCGACAATCAAAGGCGTTCCCAATTCCAGAATCGACGAAGTTTTGGAAACGGTCAACCTTTTGGCAAGAAAAAAAGATGCTTTCAAAACCTATTCTTTGGGGATGAAGCAGCGTTTGTCTATCGCGTCTGCATTGTTGGCAAATCCACAAGTTTTGATTTTGGATGAACCAACAAACGGTTTGGATCCGGAAGGCATAATTCAAATCCGTGATATTATTAATTCTATTGCAAAATCTGGAACTACAATTATAGTGGCGAGTCACCTTTTGGACGAGATTGAGAAAATCTGTTCTCACGTAATCGTCTTGAAACACGGAACTGCAATCTATTCTGGTTCTGTAGATGCGATGAGCAATACGAAAGGTTTCTTTGAATTGAAATCTGACAATCCGGAATTATTGATCTCCGCTCTGAATCAATTAAATGTTTTCTCCAGCGTGAAAGAAAAAGATCAGCTGGTGATTGCTCAGATTTCGGAAGATATTTCTGCTTCGGAACTCAATAGAAAATTATTCGAAAAAGGAATTTCCTTATCTCATCTTCAAAAGAAAAAAGAAAGCCTCGAAACCCAATTCCTAGAACTTGTAAAACAAACCAACTCATGATAAGATTATTAAAATTAGAATATCTTAAGAATCTGAATTACAATCCATTCAGGATTTTTGCCGGATTATATTTTGTTGTTTTGACTTTGCTTTTGTTTATCGGTTTGGTAGATTTTGACTTGGCAGGTTTGAAAGTAAATTTGAAAGAACAAGGAATGTATGATTTTCCAGGTGTTTGGAATTTCACCACTTACATTGTCGGATTGCTCAAGATTTTTCTGGGTTGTATTATTGTTTTCTCCATTTGTCAGGAGTTTAGCAACCGGATGTTCAAACAGAATTTGATTGATGGATTGAGCAGGGAAGAGTTCATTATTTCCAAGCTTTTGACGATTTTTGTTTTCACAGGCGTTTCCACTTTATTTGTATTTGTGATTGGATTTTTCTTGGGCAAAACTTACTCTGCATCGCAAGACAGTGATTTGATTTTCAAAGAAATATACTTCATTGGGAATTACTTTTTGAAGTTGTTTACATTCTTTACTTTCCTGATGTTCTTATCCATTTTGCTTAGAAAATCGATTTTTGTTTTTCTTGCATTTTTTATGGTTTGGTTTGGAGAAGGGATTTTGGCAGGAGTCGAAAAATTTACAATGATGAAAAATTTTGATCCAAAAGATAAAACGACAATTGCGATAGACAAAACTTACATCACAGATTTTCTCCCGTTGGAAAGTATGTCTCAATTGATTCCGAATCCACTTATTAGAACAAAAATGGCAGAAATGTTTGGTATGCAATTCAAGTTCGAATATCCTTGGGAAAGTTTCGTCGCCTGTTTGATTTGGTCAACAGTTTTCGTGACGGGAAGTTTTTTGATTCTGAAAAAGAAAGATTGGTAATCCATTTGAAAAATTATACTTAATAAAAAAATATTCAGTTATTTTTTTGATAACAGAAAAAATAAAAAATCACCACTCGGTTATTTCCGGTGGTGATTTTTATTTTGTAGATTTAAATCTACAAAAAAGCCTTATGAATAAGCAATTTAGCGCCAATTTTTTTAACCCAACTTTAACATTTTGAGTGTTCGTTTTAACAATAAATCGGATAATTTTGTAACAATGAATTTTAGATTTACCACAACCATATTTTGTCTCTTAGTTTCTGCTCAGTTTCTCTTGGCGCAAGCAAGTCACAATGCCTTGGTTTATGAAGGTAATAAGAGATTTGATGCTAAGGAATATGATGCTTCGTCCAGCAAATATCTCGAAGCTATCGCTGTGAAAAATGACAGCTACACCGCTCACTACAATCTCGGAAACGCGCTTTACAAAAGCAAAAAATACGAAGAGGCAAGCGCGGAGTACAGCAAAGCGCAGAAATATACCAAAAGCAAATTCGAAAAAGCAGCAGCGCTCTACAATATGGGAAATGTGGCAATCCAGTCCAACAATCCCGAGAAAGCAGCCGACTTTTATAAGCAAGCTTTGAAACAAGATCCTTACAACGAGGCTATTCGTAAAAATTATGAAATCGCGATGCTGAAGGACAAAGAGAAAAAAGAAAAAGAGAAGAAGCAAAATCAGGGGAAAGGCGGCGATAAAGATCAAAAAGAAAAAGACCAGTCCGGCAAAGGCAATCAGAAAAAAGATCAGCAAAATGGACAAGGCGACAACCAAAAGGGGGAAAGCCAAGGGAAACCAAACCAGCACAAGAAGCAAGAAAATAAAATACCAGAAGAAGCAGAGCGGGAAATCTTGGGAGATATAGAAAATCGGGAAAGAGAAACTGCAAGAAGAATTTTAAATAAAAAATCCAATTCGATGCCCCAAAGTAAAGAAAAGGATTGGTAAATGATAAAGAAAAATTTATACATATTATTCACTCTAGCATCGGTTTTTTCCTTTGCTCAGGTCAATCTTTACTCAGAAGTTAATACCAATGAGGCGAAGATGAACAGCCCGATTATCTTCACAGTAGTGCTGGAGATTTTTGGCGAAGACTTGGTTCAGGAAACGCCCATCAAACTACCGGATTTTTCAAAATTCAATTACGATTACGCTTCGGAGCAAAATACGTTTATAGATCCTGTAAAAAAAATCAGGATCAATCAACTTGTTTATCAGTTCGCTTTGGATCCCAAACAGACCGGAAATGTAAAAATTGGTTCGGCTTTGGTAAAGGTAAATGGGAAAATGTACAAAACAGATCCCATAGATATTATGGTGAAGGAGGCCGATAAAAAACCCGCTGTAGCTTACAATCCTGCCAAAAATATGTACCTCAATATGCAGGTAGAGGAGAAAGAAGTTTATAAATATGAACCAGCAGTAGTAGTTCTGAAAGCCTTTTCCCGAAATATTGCCAACTTCCGCCATCTGGAACCTGCAAAGTTTGAACCTGCGAAAAATCTCAGCATTCGTTCCATCGTCAACTTTGACGAGTCTATAGAAGATTCTGAAAATAATTACTCTTCACAAATTGTCGGGATGTTTGTAATCGTTCCAAAAACCACGGGATTGATGGAAGTTCCACCCGTAGAAGTTCCGTTTACAAACCACAAAAGCGTTTTGGTTTCCAACAAGTTAAAACTGAATGTGAAAAAATTGCCTGAAGGCGCTCCGGAAAATTTTAATAATGCAGTCGGCAAATATGATGTGAAAATCGAAATGATAGATAAAGGCAAAGAGAATTTTGAAATCAACAAAGCCTTTAATATCGCGGTGAAAGTTTCTGGAAATGGAAATCTTTCGCCATCTATAGTTCCAAAAATTCTGCCTTCGCCGGATTATGAGTTTTTCGAACCAAAGATTGTGAATAGTTCTACCGCAACTACCAAAGGCATAGAAGGTGAGATAGAAGCGCAATACGTCATTATTCCAAAAAAAAGAGGCGATTTGAAAATCTCGACCGAGGCATTTTCATATTTTGATCCCAAAGAAGAAAAATATATGGATCTTGGTTCGCAAGTTTTGACCTTAAATGCCGTGAATGCCCAAGACATTGCCAATGCAAAAACCACTTTGCAAAAAGTGAACGAATACACCAATACTGTTCTGGAAAAAGTTGATTCTCCCGTGATGAGCACAGAGAAACTGAAAGTGAAACAACACAAAAAAATCAATTGGCTGGTAATCTTTGGAAATCTACTGATTATTGGTGTTGGTGCGGTGGTTTTCGTTTATTTTAATAAGCGTTACAGAGATAAAAAAGCGCAAAACTTAGAAAAGAAAAAACTGACTTCTCAGCCAATTGTGACGATTGCAGAAACTGAATCATTGTTGCGAAACAGCCAGACATTTGACATCCAATCTCATCTTAATTATCTGCAAAGAACGATCGATAATGACAATACAGCTGGTTTTTTCCAAGCTTTCGAAGAATTGAAACTGCAGGCAAATCAATATTACAAGAATAAAAATTCACTGGATTTTTCAGATTATCTGAAAACCAATTTTGGATTGAGTGCCGTCGAAAAATACAATCAGTTGATAACTAAAATCAATATTGAAAAGTATTCTCCTTTTTCATCTGTAGAAAAACTATCAGAAATTTTAAAAGAAATAGAAGAAGTCTATAATTTGAATTAAAAAATTGTCAAAAATAATTTATATTTTTGCGAAATCTTTAAAACTAGAATTATGGAATTTTTAGAAGAATTTTCTTTCAAAGAAACAATGACCACTTTTATGGTTTTGTTTGCCGTTATTGATATTTTGGGTTCAGTTCCCATTATTGTGTCATTGAGACAAAAATTCGGAAAGATTGAATCTGAAAAAGCGGCGATTGTTGCAGGTTTGTTGATGATTTCATTTTTGTTTATTGGGAATAATATCTTGAAATTCATTGGTGTAGATGTCAATTCTTTCGCAATTGCGGGAGCTTTTGTCATTTTCATTATCGCTGTAGAAATGATTCTGGGAATCGAAATTCATAAAACCAATCAACCGCAGGCAGCTTCCATTGTTCCGATAGCATTTCCATTGATTGCGGGAGCAGGAACACTTACAACCACCTTGTCACTGAGAGCGGAATATCACGATATCAACATCATTTGTGGCATTGTTCTCAATACAATTTTGGTTTATGTGGTTTTAAGATTGGCGCCTTGGATCGAGCGAAAAATGGGTGAAGGATCATTGCAGGTTTTGCAAAAAGTTTTCGGAATTGTGCTTTTGGCTATCTCTATTAAATTATTTACCGCTAACTTTGCACAACTGTTTCAGAATTACGTTCACTTTTAAATCTTATATAGAAAATGAAGACATTTTATAAAGTATTTTTAATCCTTTTCATCGTTTTTATCGCCATCAATTTATATGCGATCGATTGGTATTTGGGTTTTCTGAATGATGAAAATACACAATTCATATTCTCTATCTCAGCGGGAATCCTAGGAATCATCGTTGTTTACATTCTCCATTCGTGGAGCAAGTTGGCAGAGAGAAAATAAAAAAACATCCCGAAAATCTCGGGACGTTTTTTTTTTAGTTTAATTTTTCCAGTGCATTTTTCAAATTTTCAATACTGGTTTTATTTATTTTATGTTGCAAATGCACATCGTCCCACTGAGATAATATCTCTTCCACCAGTTCATCTTCGCATTCGTATTTGTTTTCCTCGTCAAACATCACGGTTTTTGCAAACTGCATCAATTCTTCTTTGCTGAGGTCATCGGAAAGAAATCTTTCACAGATTTTGATCAATTCGGTTTGGGTAATAGTCATAGATTTTTCTTTATGTGACGCCAACGCATTTCGTTTATTCTATCTTCAGAATCTCTATTTGCAAGCTCTGAAAATACAGACACAACTTTAATTTGATAATGCTCCGAAAACTTATTCTCCATACATTTGAGAAATAACTTAATTTGAATGGAAAGCAAAAGTACTAAACGAAAATTTTGAAAGCGTATTTTTTTTGCACAAAATTCATAAATAAAACTTTATAGTACGGTATTTGCTTTGTCTAAAAATAAAAAATTTAATAAGGTTTGAAAAAAATCAACAAAGGAAAAATTCTCAGACGTTTTGTCAGAACCATCATTAGCATTTTGGTTTTTTTTATTTTGCTCATCTTCAGTTTGAGATTGCCGTTTGTTCAGAATTTTATCAAGGACAAAGCCAGCACTTATCTCGAAGGTAAAATCAAGACAAAAGTAAGTCTGGAAAAGATTTACATAGGTATTCCAAAG
>JAGNPP010000320.1 GCA_017989575.1 Chryseobacterium sp. | reverse complement strand
AAATTTTACAATCTCAAAATACTCAATGAGAAGTTCCGGTAAAAATAATTTAAGGAGTTCGACATCATTTAACATCCTTCAAAATTATTAATTTTTATCTTTCTCCCCAAGTTTTGGGATTGATCCCAAAGACCGAGTCTTGCAATTGCCAAGTCCGCAGATAAAAGCGCAAAAGGGAAAATGCTGAGCACAAGGATGTTGGACGCTTTCTCATCCAGTGATGCAAAGAATAATTCTATTTCGCTAGTTCCACAGGCAAGCATCAATCATATTTATAATCTAAACGAAGGTGAAAAAATAAATTTTGGATTGATAGCAAATGGCAGAGATTTTTCTTCTTTTGGGAACGTTACAACAGAAATTTCAATTTATAAAATACGATAAAAACACATGTCAAGATTAAACAGATCAGTTCTTATAAAAGTAGAAAATATTACATTGTACATTCTAAAACGATGTTTCGGTGACAGAGTTTTCCGCAAAAAGGCAAATTAGAAAAAAAGTTTATCTACTTTTGCAGGAAATCAAATTTTATGAAGCCCGGACAAACCCAATCTCTTACCATTTCTGAAAAAATATCTTCTGGTTTTATCCTTCGGGATGAGGACGGAGAGAAAGCTTTTATCCAAAAAGTTTTTGCCGATGACTCCTGGGAAATTGGAACAGAAGTAGAGGTTTTTGTCTATCAGGAAGAAGGGAATTTCAAAGCGACAACCGAAAAAGCCAATGCAGAAATTGGAGAATTTGCCGTGATGACTTCCGTCCAAAGTTTGCCGACTGGAGCTTTTATGGATTGGGGAATCATCAAAGATCTTTTCATCCCGTACAAACAGCAGAAATCTAAAATTATAGAAGGCAAGCGATATTTGGTTTATGTTTATATAGATGATGCAACAGGTTTAATTACTGGGACAACCAAGTTCAAACGCAATCCTCAGTACGAAGATTTGCCTTTGAGAAATGGTGACAAAGTGGATTTGATTATAATGAATGAATCCGAGTTGGGCTGGAATGTAGTCATCAATAAAAAATACATCGGATTGATCTATGCTTCCGATATTTTCAAAAAATTATACCCGCTGTCCGAAGAATCTGGCTACATCAAAACAATCCGTGAAGACGGGAAAATAGATGTTTCTCTGCAGCCACAAGGTTTCGAAAATGTAGATGAATTCAAACAGAAAATCATCGACAAACTGAATGACAATTACGGACTGCTTTACCTCTCGGACAAATCTTCTCCGGAAGAGATCAAAGAGGAGTTGCTGATGAGCAAAAAGAATTTCAAAAAAGCCATCGGAAGTCTTTACAAAGACAAAGTGATTGAGATCAAAGACGATCGTATCTCATTGTTGTAAATTATCAGTTTTCAGAACTTTAACATTATTTCCCATGGCTTGGACTCGTTTTTGATTTCTGAAGTAAAATTCCTTCATGAAAAAGATTCTCATAAGTGGCGCGACAGGTTTGGTAGGAAAGAGACTTTCCAAAAAATTATTTGAAAGAGGTTATAATGTTGAGATTTTGGTTCGTTCCAAAAAACAAAACGCCGATTTCAAATCATACATTTGGGATTATGAAAATGGATTTTTGGAAGATGGCGCTTTGGAAGGGACTTTTATTTTCATTCACTTGGCGGGAGCGTCCATCAGCAAACGTTGGACAGAATCATACAAAAAAGAAATCTACAACAGCAGAATAAATTCGGCGCAGTTTATTTATGAAAAAATGCTGGCAAAAAATATCCATCCAGAAGCGGTCATTTCTTCTTCCGCTGTTGGTTTTTACGGTCAGCTAACGTCAGAACATATTTTTTCAGAACGTGATTTGCCTGCAGAAGATTTCCTCGGGAATGTCTGTGCAGATTGGGAACTGAAGGCTTTACAATTTGAAAATTTGGGAAGCAGAGTGGTAAGAATCCGAACATCTACGGTTCTTTCCGAGAACGGTGGAGCGTTGGAAGTTCTAAAAAAGCCTATTACGTTTAATGTAGGTTCTGTCTTAGGAGTTGGAAACCAATACTTTCCTTGGATTCATATAGATGATCTCACGAATATATATTTGAAAGCCGTGGAAGATGTCTCGATGAGCGGTGCTTACAATGCTTCCGCACCTGATTTTGTGACTAATGAAACCTTTACCCGCAAGTTGGCTTCTCATCTTGGGAAAACTTTGTTTCTTCCTAATATTCCAAAAATTTTGATAAAAACGATTTTAGGTGAGATGTCGGCTCTTGCTTTGGAAGGCAGCCGCATCTCACCTAAAAAAATTATAGACTCCAAGTTTTCCTTTGCTTATGACAATTTGGATAAAGCTTTGAGGGATGTGATTAATTGATATTTAAGATAATAACTGATAAGCTTTTTTCGCACCAGTTACACAGCTTTCATAGTTTTCTTCAGAGATTTTTTCATCAATAATAGATTTGAATTCCTGCCAGTATGGACCTGTGTTTTCGCCATAAACTCCAAAATAATTGAACTCTACACCTTCAAATTCTGGATTTCTTTTCAGTTGTTTACCGATGACGTTTCCGCCAAGTGTAGAACCTTCCATCACGTACAATGCACCAAAAGCTTCTGCTTCGTTTTCCAAATTTTGCGTTGGTTCCTCGTTTTCTGTCGAAATATTTAGGTTGTTTAAGTCCGTTTTTAAGGAATTGATTTTACTTCTCAAATCCAATTTCAATTCAGGATAATTTTTCAGTTGTTCTTGGATTTGAGGTTCGTAGCGGTTGATTAATTTGTAATTGTGGATCAAAAGCGTTTTGTAATCGTCCAGCGTGTAGGATTTGTCAAAAATCTTTTGAGATTGGAGTTTCGCTTCTGTATCGTCGTGTTGTTGTTTGGTTTGTTCTTTAAGATATGCTGAAATCATAATCAGGTTTTTTAAATTTTAATATAAAAGTTGTTCCCACGCCGCTTTCACTTTCGTAGCTTATAGCGCCACCCATTTTTTCCATCAAATGTTGAACGATGTTAAGACCTACACCATTGCCGTTGAAAGCTTTTGCATTGCTCATTCGGCTGAATATTTTGAACATTTTGTCCGCGTCTTTTTTGTCGATTCCAATGCCATTGTCTGTAATTTTATAAGTCACTTCATTATTGAAAACCTCACCAATGATTTTTACCGTTGGATTACTGGATTTTGAAGAATATTTGATAGCATTACCAATCAC
>JAGNPP010000078.1 GCA_017989575.1 Chryseobacterium sp. | reverse complement strand
AACTCACCAACTCTCAAACTCTCCCACTAATTATGGCGCCTATATCCGCGCTCCGTTCCCGCTTTTTTCTGTCGTTGCTTTCGAACTTTAGTTTATCAATAGAACATTTGTCAACAATTGTCATTTTCCATTCCACCAAAAAACTTAACTTTATTAAAATTTTTATGTCAATGAACAAATTACTTTTTCTGCTCGTTGTATTGACTTCCGCATTAGGATTTTCGCAAGCAACTTCTGTCCAAGAAAACTTTACCAAAAAAGAAGTTTACATCCCAATGCGTGACGGCACAAAACTGTTCACCATTATTTATACACCGAAAGATATTTCGAAAAGTAACAAATATCCGTTCATTATGAACAGAACATGTTACAGCATCGCACCTTACGGAGAAACGAATTTCAGAAAAAGACTCAGCCCAAACAAATTCATTGAAAATGAAAAATACATCTTCGTTTTCCAAGACGTTCGCGGAAGATATATGAGTGAAGGCACTTTCACGAATATGACACCACAAGTGGACCACAAAACCAAAAAAGATGTGGACGAAAGTACAGACACTTACGACACCGTGGATTGGTTGGTGAAAAATGTACAGAACAACAACGGAAAATTAGGTCAATACGGAACTTCATATCCAGGATTTTACACGGCAGTTGGAACGTTGGCAAATCATCCGGCTTTGGTTGCCTCTTCTCCACAAGCGCCAATTTCCGATTTTTGGTTTGATGATTTTCTTCATAACGGTGCTTTTTTGATGAGCTATTTCAAAACTTTTCCTGTTTTCGGCGTTCAAAAAACCAAAGCTGAAAACGAATCTTGGTTCGCTGACAAAATGATAAAACCGACTTCCGAAGATGGTTATTTGTTTTACCAAAATATGGGAACGTTGAAAGAAGGCGTGGACAAATATTACAAAGACAACTTCTTTATGCAAGAAGTAATGGCGCATCCAAACTACGATGACTATTGGAAAAAACGAAATCTATTGCCTCATCTTAAAAATATCAATCACGCCGTAATGACGGTCGGCGGTTGGTTTGACTCCGAAGATTTGGCTGGTCCATTGAACATTTATAAAACAATTGAGAAAAACAATCCAAAAGCGAAAAACACAATCGTGATGGGACCTTTTTCTCACGGCGGTTGGAATTACGACACTGGAAAGCATTTTCACAACGATATTTATTTTGGAGACAGCATTGCAACGTTTTATCAAAAAAATATTGAGCAACCTTTCTTTAATCATTATTTAAAACAAAATTCTAAAACATCCGCAAAACTTCCAGAAGCCTACATGTTTGATACCGGAAAAAAAGAATGGAAACAATTTGAAAATTGGCCACCAAAGCAATCCAGCAAACAAAGTTTTCATTTAAATAGTTCAGGAAATCTCTCTGTAACTGGAGAAAATCCGAAAACAAATTCGATTTACATTTCTGACCCAAACAAACCAGTTCTCAGCAGTGATAATCTGAAAGATATGAATGGATTCACGCCGAAAAATTATATGAGCGAAGATCAACGTTTTGCGAGTTACCGACCGGACGTAGTAACTTTCACCACCGATATTCTGGAAAACGATTTGACTTTGGCTGGAGAAATTTTAACAAAGTTGAAAGTGATCACATCATCAACAGACGCGGATTTCATCGTGAAACTAATCGATGTTTATCCCGCAGACGAAAAAGCAAATCCAGACAAACCAGGCGTCATCTTCGCCAACTACCATCAAATGGTGAGAAGCGAGATAATGCCAGCGAGATTCCGCAATAGTTTTGAAAAACCCGAAGCTTTGGAACCAAATAAGGAAACGACTGTCAATGTAAAATTACAGGACGTTTTCCATACGTTTAAAAAAGGACACAAAATTCAGATTCAAGTTCAGAGCACTTGGTTGCCGCTAATGGCAATCAATCCGCAGAAGTTTTTGGAAAATCCACGTTTGGCTACCAAAGATGATTATCAAAAAGCCGAAATCAAAATTTCCAGTGCAAGTACAATAGAATTTGATGTTTTGAAATAAGAAAAATTCAAATCTAAAAAAGCCTTGTCAAGGTTTGAAATCTTGATAAGGGTACTAAAATAGAAAGCACAAACTTCAGTTTGTGCTTTTTCAATTATAATGATTTTATGACTTCAGATGCAATCTCGTAAGATCTTTGCTTTTTATCGAAATCATAAATATTTCCCGAAACGATAATTTCGTTTGGTTTGTAATCTTTCACAAACTTCGACAGTTTTTCTTTTAATGTTTCTTTGTCACCAACAAAAGTTTTTGCTACCATTCTGTTGAGATGTAATGCGACATCATCACCCATATTGGCAAGATCGGTTTCGTCAGGTGGTAAAAGCGGTTGTCTCTGATCCGTCAAAATATTGACAAAAACCTGAAAATGTGATGTCGATAAATAATGCGCTTCGTCCACCGAATCTGCCGCAATTATATTAATACAAATCATCACATAAGGATCATCCAAAAACTCGGACGGCTGAAAATGTTCTCTGTAGATTTCCAAAGCAACCTCCAACTGCGATGGTGCAAAATGTGCCGCAAACGCATAAGGCAAACCAAGTTTAGCTGCCAAAAAAGCCGAATCGGTAGAACTTCCCAAAATGTAAAACGGAACATCCGCACCTTCGCCAGGAATCGCTCTTACTTTGGCTTCTGCATTTTCCTTCGACATATATTTTTGAAGTTCTTTGATGTGGAATTCAAAATTATAATTGGGATTGAAATTATTTCCACGCAAAGCACTAGCCGTCAATCCATCAGTTCCAGGAGCTCTTCCCAAGCCAAGATCTATTCTACTTGGATACAATCCGTCCAAAGTTCCAAACTGCTCTGCTACTGACAAAGTGGAATGATTTGGTAGCATAATTCCTCCTGAGCCAACACGCAAAGTTGTTGTTTGACCAGCCACGTGACCTATCAAAATAGAAGTTGCGGCACTCGCAACATTTGGAAAATTATGATGCTCGGAAAACCAATATCGGGTGAATCCAAGTTTCTCAGCCTGTTGAGCAGATTTTACAGATTTCTGAAATGTTTTATTGATATCGTCACCTTTGACAATAGTTGCCAAATCAAGAATTGAATATTTTAAAGCCATAATTATAAAATTTATACAATTGTTTAACTCAAAAAACAAACCATTGCAATAATGTGAAAAATAATTGGAAATTTTGTCAGTCATTAATTAATAATTTAATTATTTACAATTAATTGAAATAATTATTAAATTTGCGACAATAAACTATCAAAAAAAATAAACAAATAGTATCTACAACTTCAAAATTTGTTGCTGAAATGATTGGCACAATGGTTCTCGTATTAATGGGCTGCGGAAGCGCCGTAATTGCTGGTGCAGATGGCACAACTGGCGTTGGACTCCTCGGGATTTCTTTTGCGTTTGGTCTTAGTGTGGTCGCAATGGCTTATGCAATTGGGCATATTTCCGGCTGTCACATCAATCCTGCAATTTCTATCGCAATGGTTGCGGCTGGCAGAATGAAAATGTCAGAAGCGGCTTACTATATTGTGGCTCAGATTATTGGCGCAATCATCGGCGCTGGAATTCTCTACGTTATTTTCACGAATCATCCTGGTGGCGAATTGGGACCTTGGGCTTTGGGCTCGAATGGCTGGGGAACTGGTTATCTTGCTGAATACAATACTTTGGCAGCTTTCGTTGCTGAGTTTGTTTTCACATTTATATTTTTATTAGTGATTCTTGGATCTACTTCTACCAAAAATATCCACGGCGGATTTGCAGGTTTGGCAATTGGACTTTCATTGGTTCTGATTCACATTGTTGGGATTAAAATTACGGGTGTTTCTGTGAATCCTGCGAGAAGTATTGGGCCGGCAATTTTTGCCCAAGGCGCTGCTCTTTCTCAAATTTGGCTTTTCATCATTGCACCAGTCTTGGGTGGCGTTTTTGCCTCATTCGTTTACAATCTTTTGATTGAGAAAAAAGAAATCGCTTAAATTAATTTCATTTTAATAAAAATCAAAAAATCCTGTCAAGATCATTGGCAGGATTTATTTTTTGGTTTTGATGTCGAAAGGATTTTTGAAAATCAGTTCTTCCCGTTTTCCTTTTAGTTCAAATTTTTTGAAGAGAAGGCTTCGAGCCATATTTCTGATAAAAGACTCTTTGTCGCAAAGTTTCCAATACGAATCCTGGTGAATCAACTTCGGTTCGCGGATTTTGTAAAAAGTCGTTTCCCAATTGTCTTCATCGTGATAAAACTCAATGATACCACAGTGATCTGGGATTTCATTATGATCTATCATTCCCATCGGCAAAAGGAAACTGAACGAATTGCAGATGTAATCGCCACAACCAATTTTATCGTGTTTCAGAAACTTTTCTCCTGTTTTCTGATTGGTATATTTCTTTTTGAAATCGTTTTTGAAGTCTGATTTGGATAATTTAATTTCAATCTCGTGACTGAAACCTTCATTATTAATGGATAAAATATCGGCTTCCCAATCGGAATGAAAAAAATTGGTCAGGATAATTTCTTTATCAAAATCGCCATTTTGATGGATGTAACCGTGCACCAATTCCTCAATTTTCAACATCGATAAAATTCTTTAATAATTACGAACCGTCACGTGATAACAGCTTTGTTGCTTCTCTTTGATGTAAAAAATCTTGCCTTGATTTTTGTACGCTTCCAGAACTTTTTCCAAGTGTTTTTCAAGTTTTGTATTGACCTTCAGCTTGTGATCAAAACGAACATAAGAAATATCGAACGCGGCGCCATAATTGTGCGAACTAATCCCTAGTGATGCATTGGAATTGACTTTTCTCAATCGGCATTGGTCTTCCAAAGTTCTTGTGACAGAAGAAACAACGAAGAAACTTTTGGTTTCCGACGCAAATTGATTGGCCATATTTTCCAAAGTCGTTCTGGCTTTTTTCACCAAATACGGTCTGCTGTACTCCAAAGTTTGCAATCTGTAACCTCTTGATTTTTTTTTGACTTTTACGAATTTTCCTCTGGCAATATACTTGTCCACGGACTTTGTATTTTCCAAAAGATTAACATTAAAATTCTGAGATGCGAGCAAATGTGGTTTGTACAAAGCGGTTGGCTCAACTTTCAGAACAGATTTTAAATCGTAACATTTCTGAGATTGGAACCAAGAAAAACTTAATATTGATATTAATAATAAAAATCTCATTTTATATTTTTTATGAAACCAAAAGACTGCAACCACGAATATCAGAATGGTCTATTCTGCCCAAAACCTGAAACGTATCTTTCTCCGATTTGCCCAAATCCTGCGTTGCGATGAACGAACACGAATGTCGATTTGCCAAATCAATAATATTGATAGCGCCGGTTTTTCCATCATCTACATAGGAAAAAGGATCTTCTGTATTTCTAATAAGAATCCGCATCCAGTTGGGACTTTTATAAACATTTTCGCCCAAAGAATAAGCCTGAGATAGCAATTCTGTCATCGAATATTCTGAAAAAATCTTCTCTGTTTTGAAACCATTTTTGAAGATTTTCAACAATTCGTCTTTTGTCATTTCTTCCTTTCTGCCTTTCATTCCGCCGGTTTCTATCACTGTTAAATTTTGTGATTGAGAAATTGAAAGATTTTGAGATTCAAGTGTATCTATAAAATCCAACAGTGCAAAAGAAACGCCGAAGAGAATTACTTTTTTATCGCTCAAAGTCTGAAGCAAATCGAATAAATCCTGATGATTGTAAAGGAAATAGCCGTTTTCTGTTTTTCCTGATTTTTTCATCAGAAAATCTATCATATAAATCAATGACGAATGTGGATTTTCGGAATAATTGGGCAATAATCCTAAGAAAATAAAATCTTCTGGCTTTCCAATAAACTGTTCAAAACTTTTGTAAATACTTTTTTCATAAAGTGAAAAATCGGCAATATGATGTTTGGAACGGTTCATCTGCGTGGTTCCGGAACTTTGGAAATAATTTTTAGCTTCAGAATTTTTGTCTAGAACCACGTGATTTTTGAACATTTCAATTGGAAGAAATGGAATGTCGTTAATTTTATTAATTGTTGAAATATCGATTTTCAGGTAATCGACAAATTTTCTGTAAACTTCTACATTTTTATATTGATAACGAAAAGTTTCCAAACAAGCAGTCTGGAAATCTGATTCATTTTTAATATCAAAAATATTCTGCATCATTACTCAACTTAATTTTGAAATTAACCTTCAAAAGTTTTCACTTCAAAATTCTCGCCATCAAAAACACCGTAAGTGAAATAAGAAATCCAGTCGCCAAGGTTGATATATTTCGAATAATCATTCAATTCCAAAACCATTGGCAGGTGACGATGTCCGTAAACAAAGTAATCTATTTTTTCGGTTTTTAGTTTTTCTTTGGAATAAATGATGAGGAATTCTTTGTCTTCGCCCAAAAATTTTTGATCTTCTACGCCAGAAATCATTTTATTTTTTTGAGACATATAATTCGCAATCTTCATCGCAATATCCGGATGCAACCATCGGAAACCCCATTGCGCAAGCGGATTGGTAAAAACTTTCTTCATCCGTTTGTAGCCTTTGTCGCCTGGTCCAAGTCCGTCGCCGTGAGCCAAAAGGAATTTCTTGCCAGAAATCTCGTAGTATCTTTTTTCAAAATAAACGGGAATTCCAAATTCTTCTTCAAAATAATCTTTCATCCAGAGATCGTGATTTCCGACAAAAAAATAAACGTCGATTCCAGAATCTTTGAGTTCAGCAATTTTGCCTAAAACACGGATATAGCCTTTTGGAACGACATATTTCCACTCATGCCAAAAATCGAAAAGATCGCCCATCAAAAAGAGAACCTGTGCGTCCGACTTGATGGAATCCAGCCAACGCACAAATCTATCTTCCCGGATTTTGCTTTCCTTCAAATTTGGAGCGCCAAAATGCTGATCGGATGCGAAATATATTTTTTTATTTGAATCGAGATTAATCGTCATAGGTAAATATTGAAACGAATTATGAATTAATCAAAATTGTTGCGTTCATCATTTTTATCTCTTTTGGAATAGATCCACATTCCTAATCCCAAACCAATAACTGCAGAGACGGCGGTCAACAAAGCCCGGGAAAGCTTGTCTGGATAATCGCTCCCGATATAATTCATCAAGAAAATAATGATGAAAGTGATAACAGCAATGAGGATGTATTTTGGGTTCTTGAAATTCATAATTTAAAGTTTATATGAAAGCATCAATCCTCCCTTGTAAGGCAACCATTCTCCGCTTCTGTTCGTTTCTCTTCCCATAGAATCGCCTTCTGTATCGTATCTATCGCCACTGATCTTGTCATAGCCTTTGTAAAAACTTTGCATCGTTCCAAGACCAAGATACAGATCAAGATTCCAACGATTTCCCAGCGTGAATTGGTAACCTGCAATTCCTCCAATCATAAAAGAATAACCTTTTTGGTAAAGATTAGAATTGATGTAAGGCGTAACTTCACCGTTTTTGTGAGTATAGAAATTGTCATTCCAATAGCCATATTTTTGAATATTAAATTGTGCAACAGAAACATCAACTCCTACATAAAACTTTTTAAAAGCTTGGTTAAAATAATATCTTCCGTTGAATCCCAACATATAAACCTGCGCGTGCTTACCTGCAAAAGATTTCCAAGGGGAAATGAAAACATCTGCTTGTCCCGTAATGTGATCTGTAAAGCCATGCTCTACCCCAATATTGAGCATTCCTACGGGCAGGAACAAGGCGTTTGCTTTTACATAAGTCTCATTTTTTTGTGCAAAACTGAAGATCGCAAAACTTAGCAAACTCAGGGATAATATTTTTTTCATAGTTATTTTTTATTCAAAATCTCGTTCATTTTTGTGCCATCTCTGTTTTCTTGTTTTGCAAAATTGGCGGCCATTCCTGCAAACATTTTAGCTTCATCTTTTTTTCCTAACTTATCATACAAAGACGCTAAAATACTTGTAGAATCAAAGTTTTCCTGAGACATCACCACTTTCTCTGCCCATCTGGCTGCCATTTGCAAAGATTTTGGATTTGAAATATGATCGTTGAAAACGCCTGCCGCGGCCAACAATTCTGAGGCATTGAACTCATCTGTATTTTTGTAATATTCCAAAGCCGTTTTTTCATAGCCTTGGTAATTCTCGTGCGAAATGTAATAATTGAGTTTGTAGATATTCAAACTTTTCTGCAGATCCTCTTTTGGAAGCAAACCTTCGCCTTCTTTCAGCACTTTTGCATCATCAATTGTTTTGGTTTTTTCGTCTGTGGCAGAAGTCACGATTTTCATTAATCTCAAATAATTATCAAACTGAACATAATTTTTATCGGTTAAAAGTTGTGAAATTTCAGTTTTGTTCGCTTTGAAAACTTTGTAATTTACATCATCTACAGACTGCGTAAAATTCAGTAAAACATTGATTTCTTCTCCTGAAAATGTTTTGTCTTTTTTATTGGCAAAATACTTTTCTGAGGCTTGTTTTGCCAAAATAGGATCTTTTCCAGAATACAAAGTGATAAAGCTTAACAACGAAGTCTGATCCAATTTTCCTTTCAGGAATTCATCTTTCAAATTGCTGTTTACCAAATCCGGTTTGTTGTTTTTTGTACCTAAAGCCAGAAAATCTTCTGTATTGAGATAGCCTAATTCTTTGCCGACAACTTCGCCTTCACCGTTCAGAAAAAGCAAAGTTGGGTAACTTCTGATGCCATATTGTGCAGCAATATCTCTACCTTCGCCTTTTTCCATATCGATTCTGGCATTTATAAAATTTTTGTTGTAGAATTCTGCCACATTTTTGTCTGTGAAAACATTGCGTTCCATCAATTTACACGGGCCGCACCAAGTAGCATAAGCATCTAGAAAAACCAATTTTTTTTCGGCTTTGGCTTTGGTAAGAATGCTTGCAAAATTAGAATCTTCAAACTTAATGGACTGCTGAGAGAAGCTCAACTGGAAAACGAATAGTAAAAGGAAATATGATATCTTGTTCATCCTGAGAATAAATCGAATTAACTGCGAAGATAACCATAATATAAGAATTGACCGAGAGTGAAATAGTAAAGTTTTAATTTTTTAACTTTGCAAATCGCAAGGAAGACTTTGAGAGAATAGACTGATAGATAATAGACTTTTCAAAAACTGTTAAATAATAGTCTTCATTGGATAACTTGTAGAAAAGTTCAACTTTGCGAAGCGCAGCCCGACTTGAACGGATCCCGATGTAAAATAGGGAGGATGTGGAAGGCGGAAATAGCTGCCCAAAAAATTAATTTATTGACATTAAAATATGAGGAAATTATCCTTGCTTTTTACGAAAGATGGCTTGCAGTGGCAGATTTCGAAGTCCAGAAAGGTTTTGGAAGAAAAAATCTGGCTGAAGGATGAAGAAACGCCGAAGAATTTGGTGGAGGAAAAACTGAATGAAATTTTGGCTTCGGAAAAGTTTTCTGAAATCGCTGTGATATCGGCCATCAACCATTTTTCGATTGTGGAAGAAGGTTTTGATCAGCACGATTTGGGCTATGATTTGATTTCGTACAATTCTGACGTCAAAAAAGAGGCGGAAGAGCTGATGCTTTCTGTGAACAAGAAATTTGGGATTCAGTTC
>JAGNPP010000077.1 GCA_017989575.1 Chryseobacterium sp. | reverse complement strand
TCTTTAATTCATTTAAAATAAAATTGTAAATTGCATCTAGGTTATTCATTATGTATTTGATTGGTAGTCAATACAATATACGAATTTTTCGTATTATGAATAACCTTTTTTATAATGCACTACGGGTAAAGATAATATTTTTTTAAAGCTCTGTTTACGAATTCAACTATTTTTTTGAAAATTTCATTTTTATTAAAATTAAACACCAAATTAGTTTTTATTTTAAATTTGAAAAAAAATAATTGTTATGAAATACATTAAATTTATCCTTTGCCTCCTTTTCGGATTGATGTTCATCAATGCCGGAATGGACAAGTTCTTTCATTATATGCCAATGCCAGAACTTACAGAATCTATGAAAAAATCATTCGCTGCTTTTGAAGAATTGAGTTGGATAATGCCGTTGGTCGGTGCAGTGGAAATAATTGGAGGCGCTTTATTTATCTTTCCAAAAACGAGAGCTTTGGGTGCTATTGTAATTTTACCTATAATGGTAGGAATAGTTCTACACAATTTCACGAAAGCACCAGAAGGAATTGTGATTGCATTGGTTTTTGCCGCTGTAAATCTTTGGATTTTAATTGATAATCGCAAAAAATATGAAGCTCTGATTAGTTAAAAAAATTAAAGGAAATCAAATTTGATTTCCTTTTTCATTACAAGGAGTTGATTGCTTTCAGTATTCTATCCTTATCCACAACCATTGCCTGAATATGTTCTCCGGAAAATTCTAAAAACTGTTTTGGCTCTGGCGCATTGTTGTAAATCACTTGTCCGTGTTCGAAAGGAACAGTGGAGTCGCCTTTGCTGTAGATGAACAATTTTGGAAGACCATTCAAAGATTTCACATCTTCCTTTGCGGAGTAGGGTGAAGTCACATATTTTTCGATAATATCTTTCATTTCTGGCTTGAAGCGAATAGCAATATCTGTGAAGGAGGACATTCCGCCGTCCAAAATCAAACCTGAAATTTTCGCTTGATTATCTTTAGCCAAATGTGTTGAAACCTGAGAACCCAAAGACGCGCCATAAAGATAAATTTTCGTATTCTGAATATCTTTTCTAGTTAATAGATAGTCGAACATTTTTTGGCCATCTTCTGCGACATTCAGGTGCGTTGGTTTCCCGGTTGATTTTCCGTAACCTCTTACGTCAACCATCACGACTTGGAACCCATTTTCCACTAACGGTTTTGTGATGTATTGATAAGTTGACATATTTCCTCCTGCGCCGTGAAAGAATATAATTGTTTTCTTAATTGATTTTGATTCTGGCTTCAAAACAACTGCTGTAATGGTGTCGCTTTCTACTGGCAGGCTTATATTTTCGATGTTTTTGAATTCCAAAGTTTTCATTTCTTTCTTCGGCTGGTAGAACTTGTCATCCATTTGAGCTTTGGAAAAAATTGATAATAAGATGAGGAACAATGAGAAGAATAATGATGTTTTCATAAGTTTGATTGTTAATTATGATTCAAATTTAGAACGCCAAATTCTCATTACGAAAAACATTAGACCGAATGGTAAATAATTCCGACCAAACCGTCAATTCTCTGGATTAAACAAAAAAAGAGACTTAAAAATTACGCCTCTTTTGAATTTTATATTAATGAAAAATCAATCTCTCATTCTTGCGATAACATCTAAACCGCCTTTTGTTTTATCTCCAATTTTACAAAGGATTTCTGTATCCAAAGGAAGAAAAACATCCATTCTAGAACCGAACTTGATGAACCCGAATTCGTGACCAGCTTTTGCCTCATCCTGAACATTACAATAGAAAACAATTCTTCGCGCCACATAACCCGCAATCTGGCGGAAAACGACTTGATGATTGGTTAAACTTTGCACAGCAACCGTTGTTCTTTCGTTTTCTGTCGAAGATTTTTCGTGCCAAGCAACGAGATATTTTCCTGGGTGATACTTTTTGTAATTCACCTCTCCACTCACAGGATAGCGACAGATATGAACGTTCAAAGGCGACATAAAAATAGAAACCTGAATACAATTAGCTTTCAAAACTTCATCTTCGAAAACTTCTTTTATCATTACCACTTTTCCATCAACGGGTGCAATCACGTTTTCTGTGTGGTCCAAAATGGCTCTTGTTGGAACTCGGAAAAACCAGAAAATCAATCCCAACATTACTAAAAGTGGAATTAAAATCACCAATGACCATAAATGTAAATAATAAATGGATATGGTTCCGACAAATGCAATGAACAGAATTGCAACAATCAGGGTTCCTTTTGATTCTTTATGTAGTTTCATAAGTCGTTTTTAAACTAATTTTTCTAAAATAAAATATAAGTAAATCACTGGCGCACAAATGATAAAACTATCTAGCCTATCCAAAACACCGCCGTGACCAGGAATAATGTTTCCACTGTCCTTAACCGCAAAACTACGCTTTAGCTGACTTTCTACCAAATCTCCCAATGGTGCAAAGATAGAAATCAACAATCCGACAATCATCCAATTGCCTCTCAACTCAGGAAAATACTGCTCTACGAAGAATCCTAAAATCAATGTGAGAACAACGCCACCCGCAAATCCTTCCCAAGTTTTCTTAGGAGAAATTCTCGGTGCCATTTTATGTTTTCCAAAGAATTTTCCAGTTAAATAAGCGAAAGTATCACTGCTCCAAATCAAAACGAAGAGCATAAAAACTTCTAAAGTAAAAGATTTTTCCGGGTCAAGTGTACTAAATTTTGGTAATCCTAATGCAAAACCGAAAGGCAAAGCTAAGTAAACCACAGTAAAAATCAATTTGCCATTTTCGAAATAAAGTTCACGAGAATATTTGAAAAGTGTAATCGTAGCTATTGGAATTAATGCCAAAGACAACATCTCGCTGAAGTTGACATCAAAGAAGAAACCGTGGTAGAAAAATCGTTTTGTAAATTTATAATAGATAAATGCAGCAATAGGGAAGACCAGCCACTTGTAGATGCTGTTATCAAATTTCATAATCTTCATACATTCATAAAGTCCTACTACAAGGAAGAATGTAATCAATCCATAGAAAAGATATTGTTGCTTTACTTCCGGCCGAAAACTGCTGAAGAGGTATTCTCCTAAAGGTGTGGTGCAAATCGCAATGACGAGAACATAAATAAGCCCGGAAATGGTACGCTGAATGAAATTTTTATCCAAAACTGAAGTTTAATCTTCCAGCAAAAGTAAGAAAAGTTTGGTATTATCCTTATTCGGAGTATCCAATTTGGACTGACTTCCGCTGATAGAAGTCAAATTCTTGAGGTTTCCTGCACGTTTTACCTTCATCATTGCCTCGTTCAAATTGCTGGCAATCTGAGAAACGTTTGCCATAATGATGATTTTACTTGGCAATCTGGAGGAATGGTAATGTAGAATATTGTTATGAGAAAGCATAATTCTGCCATCAAAAGCAATCAGATATTCGCAAGTGATGAAAGCGGCGTCGTTTTCTTCTGTCAATTCTGGAGAATTGGTGGTTTTGATGACATCCAAAAAGTTTCTCAAATCCTGATCCCAGCAGAAAACATTGTTGATCTGTTCTATTTTTACAATCTGATTCAGTGTTTGCAAAGCCTCAGATTCATCCGCGCAATAATTGAAGAATCCACCAGAATGCGTAAAAAGTTGCGCAAACTTGTAGTCCAAATCAGCATCGCGAAGTTGGTCTGCCAATTTCGTAACATCCGGCTCTTCCTCCTCAGGCTGATTCATTATTTATTAACGAATTTTTTAAACAGACTCAATTTTTTTGCTTTTAATTAATACAAATGTAAAAAAATTATATAATACTCTAAAAACCAAAACTTTCTTTTAATACAAAAATCCTAAAAAAATTAGGATTTTCATATTAATTATTCATTTTAATTATCTTAACTCTCTGTGTTTAAAACATTTCCAGCTTCCGCAGGATTGTCCACACTAGAGACTGGATTTTCTGTCAATTCCGGATCCCAAGCTCGTTTTCCGAAAATTTCTTCAAGATCCTCACGGAAAATCACTTCTTTTTCCAAAAGCTTGTTTGCCAAAGCATCCAATTTATCTCTATTCTCTGTCAGAATTGTGATTGCTCGTTGGTACTGCGATTCAATTAATTTTGAGATTTCTTCATCGATTAATTTAGCCGTTTCCTCAGAATATGGTTTTCCAAAACTGAACTCAGATTGCCCAGAACTGTCGTAATAAGAAATGTTTCCTACTTTATCATTCAGACCATAGATTGTAACCATTGCCTGAGCTTGTTTCGTGACTCTTTCCAGATCGGACAATGCTCCGGTGGAAATATTGCCCAAAACAGTTTGTTCTGCCGCTCTACCGCCAAGTGTAGCACAAATCTCATCCAACATTTGTTGTGTTGTTGTCAATTGTCTTTCTTCCGGAAGATACCAAGCCGCACCCAATGAACGTCCTCTCGGAACGATTGTCACTTTTAAAAGTGGTGCTGCATGCTCAACCAACCAAGAAATTGTAGCGTGACCAGCCTCGTGGAAGGCAACTCTTCTTTTTTCAGAAGGTTTGATGGCTTTATTTTTCTTTTCTAATCCACCGATGATTCTATCAACAGCATCCAAGAAATCTTGTTTGTTTACAGATTCGTGAGAATTTCTTGCCGCGATCAAAGCCGCTTCGTTACACACATTGGCAATATCTGCACCACTAAAACCTGGTGTTTGTTTTGCCAAAAATTCTCTATCGATGTTTTCATCCAATTTGATTTTGGCCAAATGAACATCAAAGATTTGTTTTCTCTCGTGAAGTTCCGGCAAATCTACATAAATGGAACGGTCAAAACGTCCAGCTCTCATCAAGGCTTTATCCAAAATATCAGCACGGTTTGTAGCTGCCATTACGATAACGTTGACATCTGTTCCAAAACCGTCCATTTCTGTAAGCAATTGATTTAAAGTGTTTTCGCGCTCATCGTTTCCACCTTGCATTCCGCCTTTTCCTCTTGCTCTACCGATGGCATCAATCTCATCAATGAAAATAATCGCCGGTGATTTTGCTCTCGCCTGAGCAAAAAGATCTCTTACTCTGGAAGCTCCAACTCCCACAAACATCTCCACGAAATCTGAACCAGAAAGTGAGAAAAACGGAACTTTAGCTTCACCTGCTACAGCTTTCGCCAACAAGGTTTTACCAGTTCCCGGAGGGCCAACCAATAGAACACCTTTTGGAATTTTACCTCCAAGTTTTGTATATTTTTCAGAATTCTTTAAGAAATCTACAACTTCCTGAACTTCCTCTTTTGCGCCTTCTAAACCTGCAACATCTTTGAAAGTAATTTGCATCTTATCTTTTTCGTCAAACAACTTCGCTTTTGACTTTCCAATGCTGAAGATTTGTCCGCCAGGTCCGCCTGCGCCACCACCCATTTTTCTGAAAATAAAGAAGTAAAGCAATGCGAAAAGTCCGCCCCAAAGTGCTAAAGTGAATAGCAACTCAGAGAAACCACTTTGGCTTTTTCCAAATTCCATTCTAGCTTTGGTTGGCAATTTTGAATTAATGCCTTCAAAACGCTCCTGGAAATATCTCAAATCCCCGTACGTGAGTACATAATCTGGACTTGGTTTGATGTTGATCACGGAAAGAGGATCATCTTTCTTTTCTCCTTTTTTTAATTCTGCTTTCGCGGTTTTTGTAAGGTAAACATCGGCTTTGAAGTTGTCTCTATAGACCATCACTTCGCCCACTTTTCCTTTTTCTACAAGATTGTAAAATTCTTTTTCATCAATGTTTTTTACCATAGAATCTCCAAGAAGTCCTGGAAGAAATATCAGTAAAATAAGTCCCAGTATAACGGGTATAAACCAATTGAATCCTTTGTTATTCATTCTTATTTTTTAAATATTGACGATGCAAAATTGCATCTTTTAGTTTTCTATTTTCGTGATCTTGGCATCTCCCCAAAGCTCCTCAATATCGTAATATTCACGGATTTCCTTTTGGAAAATATGCACCACCACAGAAACGTAATCCACCAAAACCCACATCGAGTTTTCAGTCCCTTCTACGTGCCAAGGTCTGTCGTTGAGGTCGTTTCGTACATTTTTTTGGATGTTCCCGGCAATTGCGGAAACCTGCGTGTTTGAGTTTCCACTGCAGATGATAAAAGTTTCTGCTGCTGCGTTTTCTATGCCTGATAAATCGAAGACCAAAATGTCTTCTCCTTTTGTATCTTGAATCGAATCTACTATCTTATCGATTAGTAATTGTTTTTCTGTAATTTTACTCATTAAAAAAATTGTCTAATTTGCAAATTTATTGATTTTAATCTATTTATCTTTTGTTTCTGACTTTTATTATCTCTTAAAGTTTTCATAAATGAGCCAAATTTTCCACTTTGAAAATTGTTTTTCTACCAACGACGAAATTTTATCGCTTTTAAATGAAGACGAATCAACTGCGGTTTTTACTTTTAATCAAACAAAAGGTCGTGGACAATATGGGAATATTTGGAAGGTGATTCCCAATCAGAATCTGGCTTATTCTATCGCCATCAAAACTTCAAACATCCGTATTTCTGATACATTCCTCAATTATTATACCGCAATCATCGTCCGGGATTTTCTTGCCAATCTGACCAATGCGAGCTGTAAAATAAAATGGCCAAACGATATCATCCTGAATGGAAAAAAAGGTTGTGGCATTCTCATCGAAAAGAAAAAATTTGAGAATGTGGAATATTACATTATTGGAATTGGGATTAATGTCCTTCAGACCGATTTTTCGAATCTTCCAAAAGCTGGTTCTGTATTGACTGCCACAGATTTAAGTTTTGATTTGAAGGAATTTACGAATCAATTTCATCAATATTTAATTTCAAGAATACAGGACATTAATCCGGAAGAAGAAATCCTGAATATCTATAATCAATCGCTCTTTCGAAAAGACGAAATCTCAGTTTTTCAAAAAAACAATTTGCGCCAAAATGGCATTATCAAAAATGCTGACAAAAATGGTTTTCTCTGGATTGATTTGGAAAATGAAGGTTTGCAAAAGTTCTTCCACAAGGAAATTGAACTGCTTTATTGAACTCTGAAACTTATTGATGAAAGAATTTAACGATTTTGCGATTAGACAAAAATTTTACTGATTCGCCCTCTTAATATAAAGATAAGCGGCAACTGGCGCAAAAACGATGTTCGGAAGCCACATCGCCAAGAGTGGTGTCAAGGTTTTGTTTTCGGAAACCACATTCAAAACTTGGAAAGAAAATACGAATAAGAACGCCAAAGCAATTCCTAATGCG
Source organism: Chryseobacterium sp. (assembly GCA_017989575.1). GTDB lineage: Bacteria > Bacteroidota > Bacteroidia > Flavobacteriales > Weeksellaceae > Epilithonimonas. The sequence goes on along the minus strand of JAGNPP010000077.1, from coordinate 2,395 downwards.
AGGTTAAGTCCCAATCCGCCACGTTTTTTCTGTGATGATAATGACAATCCGAGAAACGTCAAAATAATAATAGAAACAGGCATTGAGGTTCTTTGATAAAGCTCATTATAGAAAGAAGTTACGTTGTTGTTTCCTTTCATTTTTTCCCGTTCAATCATCGTCAGAAGTTCGGGTGTGGTTTTGTTTTGAGCCACCAATTTATCAGGAAATAATTCTGAAGGAGGCAACTTGAAATCTTGAATCTTCGTTGTTCCGCTTCCAAGAATTTCGGTGTCATTTTTACCCGCCGTCCGTTCTGTATAATTATTAATAACGAAATGTTTTTTCTTCGCTTCCCATTGGATATCCATCGCCGAGATTTGATAAATAAGCTTTTTGTTCTTATCAAATTTCTGATACATATAACCAGTTCCTCGGTTTTCCTTCTTGTTGTAACTGTTGACAAAAATATAATCCGTCGGGCTGATATTTGACGCGATGCTCATATTTCCAAGAAGTTTCTCCCGATTCATACTGTTATAAGTATAAGGTTCGAGCACGTTTTTCTTGATGTTGGACCAAGGCAAAATGAAGTGATTCACAGCCAAAGTCATTATAAATATTAAAACCGATGTGACTAAATATGGCCTCGCAAACCTGTGAAAACTCGCTCCACTGCTGATAATGGCAACAATCTCCGTGTTATTCGCCATTCTGGAAGTGAAGAAAATAACGGTGATGAAAACCAGAATCGACATAAAGGTGAGAATCAAATTCAGAATCCAAAATGGATAAAAATTAAGCAAGAAATAACCAACTGTAAATCCGTTGCTCTCAATCCTCGGCGTTTTTGCCTGCACATCCACAACCATAATGATGATAGACAAAAGCGCCAACATAAAAATGAGGGTTCCCAAATATTTTTTGATGACGTAAAGGTCTATGATTTTCATTATTATAGGTTTTGGTTATAAGGTTTTAGGTCTTAGTTTTTGACTAATACCTGAATTCTACTACCTGTTACAATCTTGTTTTCAATTGCGGAATGATCGAATCTTTCCATTGATAGAAGTCGCCTGCGACAATGTGCTCTCTCGCAACTTTCACTAAATCAAGGTAAAACGCTAAGTTGTGAATCGACGCAATTTGTTTTGCCAAATATTCCTTCGAAACGAAAAGGTGACGCACGTAAGCCTTGCTGTAAGCGCTGTCAACATAACTCGTCCCAAACTCGTCGAGCGGTGAAAAATCCTCTTTCCAGCGTTCGTTTTTCATATTCATCACACCTTGCCAAGTGAAGAGCATTGCGTTTCTCGCGTTTCTGGTTGGCATTACGCAATCCATCATATCTACTCCGAAACCAATGCTTTCCAGAATATTCCACGGTGTTCCAACGCCCATCAAATATCGTGGTTTGTCTTTCGGAAGAATGTCTGTCACTTCATTTGTGATTCGGTACATTTCCGGTTCTGGTTCACCAACGGAAAGTCCGCCAATCGCGTTTCCTTCTGCGCCAGCCTCTGAAATCACCTCAGCAGAAATTTTTCTCAAATCGGAGTAACAAGAACCCTGAACAATTGGGAATAATCTCTGTTTGTGACCGTACAATTCTTTGTTTTCGTCAGTCCAGGTGATGCATCTTTTCAACCAACGATGCGTGAGCTCCATTGATGTTTTCACGGCATTATAGTCGCTCGGATAAGCAATACACTCATCAAAAGCCATAAAAATATCAGCACCAATTTGTCTCTGGATTTGCATAGAAACTTCAGGCGACATAAAATGCAAACTACCGTCAATGTGTGATTTGAATTTCACACCTTCTTCGGTAATCTTTCTACTTTTTGCTAACGAAAAAACCTGATAACCGCCGGAATCTGTCAAGATTGGAAGATCCCAATTCATAAACTGGTGAAGTCCGCCCGCTTTTTCCATAATGTCCATCGTAGGACGAAGCATCAAATGGTAGGTGTTTCCTAAGATGATTTGCGCTTTTATATCTTCTTTAAGTTCTCTCTGATGCACAGTTTTCACAGATGCAACAGTTCCAACCGGCATAAAAATCGGGGTTTGAATCTGTCCGTGGTCTGTATTGATAACTCCAGCTCTTGCTTTGGATTCTGAAGTTTTTTCGATTTCAAAAAATTTCATTCGTATATCTTATTTTCACTTTCCACAATTGTTTTTTGCGGAATTGAATTTGTTTTCAAATTTATTGTGCCATTGCGGGAGCGGTTCGATTTGCATTGGTGCTAACTCCTTTTAATTTTTTATTGATGAAGGCTTCTGCTTTGGGGTCTTTTGATTTAATTATGACTTGTGCCTCGTCCAAAATTTCTTTCATCGTTTCGGGTTTGGTCATATAATACTCATAGCTTTTTGTGAAAAGCTCGCCTTTGATTTTATATTTTTTGAG
>JAGNPP010000319.1 GCA_017989575.1 Chryseobacterium sp. | reverse complement strand
TTTAAAACAAGGATATTGAGCAAAATAACAGCATTAACTTTCATTCAATTTGTAAATGTTTTTGTATTTAATAGAAAAATGAATAATATTAAAATTGCTTTAGTTTGATAATGCACTACGAGTTAATTTACAATATCATTAAGTTCTCTTTTCTCAAGAATTTTGTAACTATTTGAAAAATTTTCAGAATTTATTTTTAATAAAAGATCCTCAGAATTTATTTGCCACACTTCAAATTGATTATCATTAAAAATTCTAGCATTCCAGATTTGATGGGCATTAAGAATATGATTGAGAAGGCTTTTACTTTTTTCACTCCAAATCATTTTGTTTTCGAGATAATTCTGAATCAATGATCGATTAAAATGCTGATTATATTCTAAATAATCTTGAAAATTTTCCTTCATCATTCAAACATTTCAGCCAGACGAACTGCTTTTATTTCAGTGGAATCATAAAGTTCAGAAACCGATTTCTTAACTTCCAATTTCGGATAAAGATTGACACCGATGATTTTGATTTTCCCCTCTTCCACCCAACTTTGTTCTTTCGTCGCTTCTTCGAAAATCATTTGCTGGATTTCCTTTGATTTCAATAATTGTAAATAACCGCCTTTTTCCTCGATGTCAAGAAATAATTTCCACGATTTTTCAGCGAATTGTTGCGTAATGTCTTCCACAAAATAACTTCCGGAAGTCGCATCTTCAAAAACATTGATTATGCTTTCGTAAGCCAAAACAATCTGTTGTTTGAAGGATATTTCTTTGGAAAGTTCTGAAGGATTTTCGATTTTATAATTGTTGCAAAAAACCGCATCTGCTCCGCCAATCATTGCAGAAGCCAATTCCAAAGTGGAACGGATGAGATTGTTGTCTTGGTCGTTCTTTGATTTGTTTCTCAAAGAAGTTTCTACGAAAATATAAGGAATCAAATCTTTGCCAAACTCCTTAGAAAGCTGGTTGAAAAGATATTTGAAAGCTCTAATTTTTGCAATTTCAAAAAAGTATTGACTTCCAACAGCAAACTTGAAAATCAATTTATCTAAAATTTCAGAGCCAAATTTCTCAACCAATTCTTTAGATTTCGCCAAAGCAAAACTCAACTGTTGAATAATGGAAGCGCCAGAATTTTGATGCAAACTAACATCAATACAAATATTTCTTTCAAATGATTTTGATAACAATTCGCCAGCAAGATGTTCATTGATCTCCGCTTTGTAATCATCAGAAAAAACATCAATCAGCGAAAAATATCGGTTGGATTCGTCTGTCAATATATGTTCTGAAAGCTCGGCATTATTAATGAAAATCGATTTTTCATCAAGATTTTCAACATTCTCATTGAGTAGAAAAGCAAAAGCCTGATCCTCCAAACCTTCTTGATATTCTGCAACAAGATGCGTACTTTCTTCTATTTTCGGTAGGAGTTTATATTCAGAATTGTTGTGATAATAAGGTTTGACATCAATATTTTCCAGATTCTCCTTTTGGAGGATCTCATAGATGTTGTCTGTTTTGAGTTGCTTTTTTACAAGCTCTTCCCAATCTTCCAATTCACTCATTCCGAAAATTTATTTTATTTCTTAGCGATTTTAGAACTGTCCACGACCAAGATGAAAATCTCCTCATTTGGTTTTTTCATAAAGTAGTTTTCGCGCGCATACTTTTCCTTTTCATCTTTGTCATTCATCAGTTTACGGTAGAATTTGTCATTCTTTTCGTATTCTGTTTTGTAGAAATCGAGCTGTTTTTCGTAGCGTTTTATTTCGCCATTCATTTCATTGATCACCAAAAAGGAAGTACTGTCAAAAAATATCATCCAGACCAAAAAACCAATAAGCGTTACCAAATATTTATTAAAAATATAAGTCTGGAAAAACTTCAATGTCGGTGATTTTTTCTTGATATCCTTGATTAGTTCTTTCATAATTAATGAACTTTTTTAAGCGAATTATTAATGACAGTCGTCAGAAAATCAATAGCTACAGAGTTTTGTTTCATATTTGGAACGATCAGGTCGGCTTCATTTTTGGAAGGCTCGATGAATTCCTGATGCATCGGTTTCAAAGTCGTTTGGTAACGGTGAAGAACTTCCTGCAAATCACGGCCTCTCTCCTGCGTGTCTCTACGGATTCTTCGGATCAATCGCTCGTCGGAGTCGGCGTGAACAAAGACTTTTAGATTGAATTCCTTCAACAATTCTTTGTTTGTCAAAACCAAAATTCCTTCTACAATCAAAACATTTTTTGGTTCCACAGTCACGTGGTCGCCCGTTCTGGAGTGCGTTACGAACGAATAAATCGGCTGTTCTATGCTTTCGTTATTTTTCAGTGCTTTTACGTGTTCCAACATCAATTGAAAATCGATGGATTTTGGATGGTCATAATTCAAAGCTTCTCTTTCGGACAAAGTTAGATTTGGATTATCGTGATAATAATTATCTTGAGAAAGTATGTTAACACCTTCTACATTAAGCTGTTGCATTATCTTATTTACAACAGTAGTTTTTCCGGAACCTGTTCCTCCGGCAATTCCAATCACGAGCATCTTTAACAATTTTTACAAAAATAATATAATTTTTATTTACACTCGTTTTTAATGTTGAAAATTTGAAATTTAGGTATAAAAAAAGCTAGTCGAAACTAGCTTTTTGGTTATCGTGATCCATTGTTTGATCTTTGTGGACTGCTCTCTTTTTGAATCTGAGGTTGAACTCGAATATTATTTTGAGATCCAGATCTGGTATTGTTTTGTGGCTGAACTCTTGTATTGTTCTGCGGTTGATTTCTCGTTCCCCGATTGGTATTTGGCTGAACTTTTATATTGTTTTGATTTCTTCTTCCACTTTCCTGAACTCGAATGTTTGGTTGAGTTGTCGCTCTTGTTCCGGTCGAAATTTGATTGTGCAAAGAATTTCTTTTTGGTGAAATCACAACGTTATTTCTTGTTCTCGTTCTTGAGTTGTAAACCGCTCCATTTCTGTAATAATTGTTGTTGTTATCCAAATAAACTACATTTGGTGCGTACCAAAATCCATCCGGCGATTGGTAATAGCCATCTCTGTATCCATCTGAATAACCTTGAGAATATGGATCATTATTATAAGCATAAACGTCGGAAGTCGTCATACAAGAAAACATCGTAAATGCAATGACAGACGGGAATAATATTTTAAATAGATTTTTCATTTTTGTAAGTTTTAATTATCATTTTAA
>JAGNPP010000076.1 GCA_017989575.1 Chryseobacterium sp. | reverse complement strand
TGAATTAAAAGTGAAAGTTTAAAATCATTAATAAAAACAAAATACACAAATGAAAGAAGAATTAATCGGTAACATCAAACTATTCGCGAAGATCAGCGGAAAAGCTTCCCTGGCTTGGATCAAAGTTTCGTTGATTGGCGCAGTCATTATGATTGTCAATATCGTGATTGCGATTATTTTATTGGGCGATAATTCGGGAGGAGGATTTCCGGCTTCGGCGCACGCAGGAATATTAGGCGCAATTATGGGATTTATTTTCCTGTTTATGGTCGAGTTTTGGACGGCTTTACTTCTGACTGTCGGGATTTTAGCACCTGTTCTTTTCATTATTTTAGCCAACAAAAATGCGATTGCTTCTGCCGTTTATAATGTGTGGAAATATAAGATTGCAGATTTCATAGAACCTAAAATTGATTTTTATATCAATAAAATGCTCCAGAAGCAACCTGGATTTTTGAAGAATATTACAGAATGGAGCGTTGTAAAAGTCAAATTGTTGGATACTATTAACAATGATTCGCAGACACCAAAATTGCAGAAGAGAATTATCAAATTCGTTCTCAAAAAAATCAAAATGGATAACGTAGATCTTAAAAATCCTGACACTAATTTGAGTGCTATTTTGTCTCTTAAAATCAGACAATTCATAGAAGGATTTGCGGAGCCGGATTTAAAACTGGTTTGGATTCTTGTTGGAATTGATATTGTGTTGATTATTTTGGCTTTCGTTTTTAATCAGCAATAATCAAATATGATTCATCATTCATATATTTCAAATTGACAGTTTAGATAGGTTATGAATAATTAATTCCCGAAATTTGTGTTCGCTTTTTTCACGTAAAGATTTATATTTGAAAACTAAAAATCGAGAAAAAAGTCGATTCATCAAATAGCCTTAAAAAGAATAAAATAATTTAATTATAAAAATGGAAAACAATATCTTAGATTGTGTGATTGTAGGATCTGGACCAGCTGGTTTTACCGCCGCGATTTACGCTGCCAGAGCAAGTCTGAAACCAGAATTATTCACAGGATTGGAACCAGGAGGACAATTGACGACCACTACAGAAGTTGAGAATTTCCCAGGTTATCCAGAAGGGATCACAGGTCCGGAAATGATGCTGCATTTGCAAAAGCAAGCGGAACGTTTCGAGACTAAGGTTCATTACGAGATGATCTCAAAAGTGGAGTTTTCCAAATTAAGAGGTGGAATCCACAAATTGAGTACAGGTTCTCGCGAGATTCTTGCGAAAAGTGTCATCATCTCAACTGGAGCAGCAGCAAAATATCTTGGCTTGGAAGATGAGAAAAAATATTCTGGTGGAGGTGTTTCTGCATGCGCAACTTGCGACGGATTTTTCTACAGAGGAAAAGATGTTGTAGTGGTTGGCGCTGGAGATACGGCGGCAGAAGAAGCAACTTACCTTTCAAAAATTTGTAACAAAGTCACTTTATTAGTTAGAAAGGACCATTTCCGAGCTTCAAAAGTAATGGTGGACAGAGTAATGACAACGCCAAATATTGAAGTGAAATACAACCACGAACTTATCGGAATCGAAGGTGAAAACTTCTTGGTAGAGAGAGCAAAAGTCGTTAATAATTTGACTGACGAAGTTTCTACAATAGATGTTCACGGGATTTTCATCGCAATCGGACATAAACCGAACACGGGGATTTTCAAAGGACAGATCGACTTGGACGAAAACGAATATATCATCACGGAAGGAAAATCTGCAAGAACCAATCTTCCAGGTGTTTTCGCAGCAGGCGATGTTCAGGATCATCATTACAGACAAGCAATCACAGCGGCGGGAAGCGGTTGTATGGCGGCAATGGATGCAGAGAAATATCTTGGTGAATTAGCCGGTGAAAACCATACTTGGGTGGAGCAAGATTAATCCATTCAACATATCATTAAAATCAAAATACACCGAGAATCTCTCGGTGTATTTCTTTGAAGAACTATTACAAAAAACTAATTTTATATATGAAGTGTTTTTAATCCTAATCTTCGCTAAAGGCTAATTTAGCTTTTGAAGGTCGGCTGATGGTTCGTTTTTCCTCTTTGTTATGCAATTTGTAATACAAAAATGCAATGAAAGTCGGCTTGTGATAGATCTTGTAGTATCTATATTCTGTACGGAAATGTCGGATGTTGATGGTGTAAAAATCATAGCCAATCACGACCAAAAGACAGAAGCTTATCACGTAAAATACGCGGAATTCCAAATGGTAGTAAGTCAATCCAGAGAATACAGCTCCTAAAACATAAGCGGCCATAATGCTCGATAATAATTTTGCTCGGGCAATCAACTCTGGGTTTTTTCTAAATTTTTTCTGAGTAAACATAGAAACCAGAATACCTAAATCCGTAGTGGTTCCTGTAAGGTGAGTCGTCTTCACAGAGAAATTGGAGATGCTCGCCGTTAATCCATTTTGGAGACCTGTCGAGAACAACATCAATGCGACCAAGGCTTCCGTCTCTTCCAATGTTTTGGTGTAGTAGAACTGACCATAGATTCCCACGGTCAAAAGACACAAGATTTCTAAGATAATTGGAAGTGCGTGTGCAAAATATTTACTTTTTTTATTAAAATTTATCACACTAAGATTCGCTACAAATCCTCCGAAAAAGAATAAGAAAATCCATCCTGCAACTACCAAAACCTGTTTCCAGTTTCCTTGGCTTATTTCTGCTGCCAGAATTGCGTAGTGTCCTGTCACATTGGAGGTAAAAGAGAGGAAAATCAAAAGGGATGCTATGTTTATAGTTCCTGCCGTAAAAGCAGTCAGCGTCCCCAGTCTAATGTTGTCTCCCAACGTCCTGCTGTTACTATAATTTCTTAACATATTAATATTTTTTTGATGTTGATTTTAATGTATTTTGGCAGATGAAATTTTACAAGAAAACTTCTGCCAATCTTCCCTTTTCAGGGGCAAAGTCTGGTGCTTGTGTCACCACTTCCTGTGGCTGTACAAATTTGTTTTTCTTCAGGTAGTTTGTGATTTCGAATTGATTTTTCGCCAGTCTTTTACTTTTAGAAGTTGCAAAGTAGGCTTCATCTATTTTCATCACCTCCATATAAGTGTTGAAGGTTCTTTGGAAACTTCCTGTAAAGATGTCACAAGTGATTTTGTTGATGAGGTTCGGATATTTGTTATTGATGATACTGTAAGCATCACAAAACTCCTCAGATCTGATTTTTCCAAGAATAGAAGACTTGGAAGTAAACAATAGATCTCTGATAGAATCGCCCATATCATAACCAGAAACGAAAAGAATGTTGAAACGAGTTCCATCGTTTTGTTCATTTTTATTTTTCAAAACTTTCTTTAGGATTTCCAAAGATTCAAGAGAAAAGTCCGTAGCAATTAAAATGGTTTTGATCATAACTTTATAATTTTTGTGAGTTGTTATTTTTTGATGATACAAAACTATATCCGCCAAATTAGAAAGTCTTTGGAATGAAATTAAAATGTAATTAAAGAGATTAAAATGAGATTAGAATTTCATTTTTCAGGGAATTATTCATATTTGAAAAGCAACGAACTGCAAATTAAGCTCTACAAATACACGACCTTGTCATCGTAAATTAATCTTTTGTTACGTTTTTATAAAACTTTGAAAGAAAGTGAGATTCATGTGAATTAAAATAATTACATTAGCGCCCCCGTTATTTATTACATAAGAATAATGAAGTATTTCCGCAGCGGGCATAATAAATAATCTGCGATACGTGGTAAAACCTGGCCAAATTGTAGAAATACCATCATCCTCTCCAATCTTTGAATACGATCATTCCACATTCAGCTCAAAACTGGATGAATTGAATGTGAATCTGCAGAAGAAAAATTATGGTCTTTTTGATGGTTTTTTGGTAGGTGAGCATCAGGGGACTCATCATTTCAAACTTGGTCAGAGAAAAGGAATCAACGTTGGCGGCAAGAAAGCGCCACTTTACGTCATTGGCATCAATGAAGAAACCAATCAACTCTTCGTGGGACAAGGGGAAGATCATCCTGGACTTTGGATCCGCGTTATTAGTTTTAATAAAAATCAAATAGATCATCTTAACTCTATTGAAGAAGGGAATCCTGTAAATCTAAAATCTGAAGCCGTTGAAGAAGACTTCACTGGCAAATTTTATCATCATAATGAAACTGTAATTGTAGAATTGGAAAAGCCGATGCCAATCTCGGTTTACAATCATCCAATAGAAATCATTACAGACATTCAAACCATATCAAGCATCAACCTAATTTAAATAATTAACTGTATGAAATTAAAATTTTCATTATTTGCAAGTGTCATTTCATTCTTGGCTTTTGCGCAGTCAGCACCTTCTTACTACTCCGGTGTTAACTTCAACAAGACAAAGAATGATTTAAAATCCGAGCTTGCAAGTCTTATTACAAGCACACATTCCAAAACCATTTCTTATAGTGAGTTGAAAACGCTATTGGCCGTGAGTGATGTGGATCCGGAAAATCCATCAAATTTGCTATTGATCTACGGATCTACAACTTCTTCTGGAACGCATCAGAGAAGTCGTGCAAAAAATGGATCTTGGAACAGAGAGCACGTTTATGCAAAATCCAAAGGAACACCCAATCTTGGAACATCTGGTCCTGGAGCTGATGGTCACCACCTTCGTCCTGCAGACATAACGCTAAATAGTACAAGAGGTAGTCTTCTTTTTGATGACGGAACGGGCATAACTGCACAGAAAACAAGCCGTGGGGGATGGTATCCAGGAAGCGAGTGGAAAGGCGATGTGGCTAGAATCTTGATGTATATGTACGTGAGATACAACAGTAGATGTCTTCCGCTTAATATTACGATGAACCCAGCGACTTACTCTTCTGACTTCCCAGATATTTTGCTGAAATGGAATGTAGAAGATCCTGTATCTGACTTTGAAAGACAAAGAAATAATATCGTAGCCAACACACAGAAAAACAGAAACCCTTTTATTGATAATCCTTACTTGGCAACGGTTATTTGGGGTGGTCCAGCAGCACAAAACACTTGGCCAGATACCTTCAATGGAGGATCAACATCTGATACTGTAGCACCTACAGCACCTACAAATCTTGCTGTAACGGGAACTTCTTCTTCAACAGTTTCATTATCTTGGGCTGCATCTACAGACAATGTTGGAGTAACTAGTTATGATCTTTATGCAGATAATGTTTATAAAAATTCAGTTTCTGCAACTAGCGGAACCGTTTCTGGCCTAAGTCCTGCAACTACATATTCTTTCCACGTAATTGCAAGAGATGCTGCTGGTAACAGATCTGCAAACAGCAATGTAGTAGAAGGTAAGACTTCTGATGGTCCAGCAAATCCTGCTGAAGGATCTTGTGGAACAGAAGATTTCGAAAATATCCCAGCTACAAATTCGTCTTATCAAGACAGAGAATGGATTAATAAGGGTATCACTTGGAATGCTACAAAAGCAAGAACAGATAAGGCAGTTTATATAAGCGGAGACAATAATAGAGCTATCTGTATCAGACAAGGTTCTTTGAAATCTTCTACAATCGCAGGCGGTATTGGTTCTCTAACTGTGAAAACATATTTACCTTACAATGATTCCGAAGGAAGCTATGTCCTGAAAATTAATGGAATAGAAAAAGGGACAATCCCTTATTCTAAAACGGCTAAAACGACAACCATCAACAATATCAATGTTGCAGGTAACATCGTGATAGAATTGGTAAATACCACTACAGATCACCGTGTATCTTTTGATGACTTGTCTTGGACTTGTTTCGCAGGATTGGCAACAGACGATATCGACGCTCAAAAAGCAAAAATCTCTATCTATCCAAACCCAGTGAAAAACAACGAGTTTTACATCAGCGGAATAGAAAAGAATGAGACTGTGAAAATCTACAGCCTAAACGGGCAATTGGTTCAAACCATCAATCAGGTAGAGAACAAAGGTAAAGTAAGCCTTAAGAAATTAGCTAAAGGTGTTTACATTGTAACGACTAAAAATCAATCAAGTAAAATTATTGTTGAGTAATTCGATATAGTAATATTACAATCATAAAACCCGGAAGAGCAATCTTTCGGGTTTTTTGTTTGTCTAATTATTTGGGCAGCTATTTCCGCCCTCCGTTCCCGCTATTTTTTGCCACAGCTAAAGCCACACAAAAAATGAGCTCCACTCAGGTCGGGCTGCAGATTCCATATAAATTCACATTTAGCAAACGTTCGAAAAGAGCAATTAATAAATAGTAAGTTTTCCAAACCTCATATATTGTTATAAGAAAAGCCCGAGAAATTCCCGGGCTTTTGTTTTAAGATATAATTTGTTGACCGAGATAGTCAAAGCCACTATTTCAGAGTAAATTTAACTTTCGTTTTAATGTTATCAGAAGAATTACCAATCAACGCTTCAAAATCTCCGGGCTCTGCAACCCAAGCGTGTTTGTCAGCATCAAAAAAGCTTAAGGCTTCTTTGTCAATCGTAATGCTCACGGTTTTTTCTTCGCCCGAATTCAGGAATATTTTTTCAAAACCTTTCAACTCTTTGGCTGGTCTTGGGACAGAAGATTTGATATCATTAATATAAAGTTGCGCAACCTCTGCTCCAGCTTTTTTACCCGTATTTTTCACGGTGAATGTAAAAGTAATTTTATCATCCTGACCGATTGTCGTTTTATCAGCTTTTGCTTTTCCAAATTCAAACGTCGTGTAGCTCAAGCCGTGCCCGAAACTGAATAATGGTTTGATATTCTGCGTGTCGTGCCAGCGGTAACCTACAAAAATTCCCTCGTTATAAGTAATGTTGATCGGGTTTTTCTGATCCTTGCCTTTTCCGGCAGCTAATTCCTCTTTGTTCCCAGGATATTCTCCCAGTTTGTGTGCCGAATTATCTTCCAATTTTACAGGAAATGTGAAAGGTAATTTCCCAGACGGATTGGCGTCTCCAGCCAGAATAGAAGCCAAAGAATTCCCTGCTTCTGATCCCAAATACCAATTTTGAAGAACTGTAGGAACGTCTTTGATCCAAGGCATTGCAACAGCATTTCCGGAAACCAAAACCACTGCGAAATTTTTATTGGCTTTTGCCAAAGCAGAGATCACGTTGTCCTGATTGTATGGCAAGCCGTAACTCTTGCGGTCGATTCCCTCGTTATCCTGATATTCACTTTTATTAAGTCCACCTACGAAGATTACGTAATCCGAACTCTTAGCCAATTCTACAGCTTCTTTCAGCAATTCATCAGCAGAGCGGCTTTCCTTCAAATCTTGTCCGGATTTTACACCGTTGTATTCTCCGCCTGGATCTCCAACGTAACCTCTAGCAAATTTGATCTCAGATTGTTTCCCAAATCGGGATTTAATACCATCTAGTGGTAGGATTTCATATTTGGCTTTCAGGGAAGACGATCCACCGCCAACAGTCATTATTTTGATCGCATTCTCACCAATGACTGCAATTTTTTTAGCTTTATTAATGTCAATTGGAAGTACATTGTTTTGATTTTTCAACAAGACAATTCCTTCTTCGCCCACTTGTTTTGCCGTCGCAATATGCTCTTCCGATGCAATGTTTCCGAAAGGCTTATTCTTGTTCATGGTGGTTTTGTAGGCAAGATTCAGGATTCTGGTTACTTTGTCATCCAGTTCTTTGGTGCCGACTTTTCCAGATTTAATCAAATTTAAATAAGGCTGAGCGAGATAATAATTGTCATAAGCATTTTTCGTTCCGGCAGAAAGTCCGTTGGTCCAGCTCCCGAATTCCATATCCAGACCGTTGTGGATAGCTTGTTCTGTATTGTTCACGGCGCCCCAATCGGAAACTACAACGCCTTTGTAATTCCATTCGCCTTTCAGTATATCATTCAAAAGATATTGATTTTGGCTGGCATATTGACCTTTGTAAAGATCATAAGCGCCCATTATCGTCCAGGAATCACCCTCAGTTACAGCGGCTTTGAAAGGCGGAAGGTAGATTTCATACAAAGTTCTATCGTCCACTATCACATTGCTTGTATGTCGGAAAGTTTCTTGATTATTCAGAGCAAAATGCTTCACACTTGTTGCAACACCGTTGGACTGCACTCCGTGAATATAAGGAACGACCATTTTCGAAGCCAAGAAAGGATCTTCGCCCATATACTCGAAGTTTCTACCATTCAAAGGCGTTCTGTAGATGTTGACTCCTGGACCTAAGAGAATATCTTTTTTTCTGTAACGTGCCTCTTCTCCCAAAGCTTTTCCATATTTGTAAGACATTTTTTTGTTCCAAGTTGCAGACAAAGCGGTGAGGGCAGGATAGGCGATAATGGAGTCATTAGTCCAGCCAGCTTGATCCCACTCGTCCCAAATCACTTCGGAGCGTACGCCGTGAGGACCATCTGTTGTCCAGAATTCTGGGATTCCCAATCTTGGTACACCAGGAGAGCTGAATTTGGACTGCGCGTGCAACATTGCCACTTTTTCTTCCACAGTCATCCGGGAAAGTGCGTCTTTCACTCTTTGTTCCACAGGTTTGGAATCGTCCAGATAGATGGGTAAATTGTTAGATTGTGCCATAGAAACAGCATAACTAAGTGAGAAAAAACCTAAAAGGAAAGTTTTCTTGAACATAGATTTCTTTGTTTTGGTTATTTACAAAAGTAATTAAATCTTTATTATCTCACTATGAGAAAATACATAAATTCATATTAAAATGAGGATTTCTAAGTTTTTTTAATTTTATAAATTAGAAATATGTTCATATTAAGTTCATTAATTAAAACTAAAAATGCCCTGAACAATTTCAGAGCATAATAATTTTAGTCTATTTAAATTAATTGGAATTTCTTTTACGAAATCATTTTCATAGAAGATGGTTCGTTACCGTCCAGTTTGTCAATCAGCATCTGAAGGTTTTCTAAATCCTTTAGAACTTTTTGATAAGAGGATTTTGCATAATCCGCAAAAGAAGCGGTAGGATTCATCTCATCTATATTTTTGAAGACATTAATTTCGGGATTTTTTACAGTGTCCTCGGCATAATTATCCAAACATTCCTCAATGATTTTCTTCTTTTTTTTGCAAATGACTTTGTTCTTTAATTTCTGCAAAGAACTTATTAGATAAGGACTATCGTTGTAAGGATTTACAAAATCGTTTTGTGAAGTCTCTTCTTGATAAACGTGGTAGGATATTTCGTTGCTTGGTTTGAGGTAGTTTTTATCGAAAATCATAGCTTAAGAATTTATAAAGTTGAATGCCAAATAGAAAATTTTGTATAATAATCACAATATCAATTTTAAGACCAAAATATTGCAAATCGTTTAATATGAAAGTTATATTTCTTTCAAATATTGAAGCATAGTGGTCATTTTGAAAACTATAATCAAAGACAAAACTTAAAAATTAAATTTTACTATTTTTTTTAATTCAAATTTTTAATTATTAATAAAAATTTAATAATCAGACTGTTAATTGCTGTAATTAGATTCAAAATATTTTCAAGGAAATAATTTTAGCTCAGTTTTTGGAATATTATGTTAAGTTTGCGTAACTTTGCTATCAAATAATGAAAGTGAAAAACAAACAAGTTCATTTTGAGAAATATCCTAATTCTTGCCAAGAGAATTACATAAACACCTCCGAACTTGTGGACTAAAATAACGGCTGATAATCTAAAAGATTGTCGGCTTTTTTATTTTAAAAATTTGAAAAGTAAGTTTGAAAT
>JAGNPP010000075.1 GCA_017989575.1 Chryseobacterium sp. | reverse complement strand
GTAAGGCTATTTGATGTACGGAAAAGGATTTAATTCTAAGATTTTGAAGAAATTACTTTTTGGAGGATGTATCCAGACATTCATCTCATTTTCAATGGCGCCAGTCATTTCCATTGTTAGGAATTGTCCGTTATTCATTATGTATTCATAACCTATTGCCGTTTGATTGTAGTCAGGAATCTCTTTTCCAAAAGGGTTTCCGGAACTTGGTTTCAATATCAAATGTTTGACTGTTTCATTATCCTGCCTATCAAAACTTACAAATTCCCAATCATATCTGCTGTGACCACCTAGTTGTTGAATTTCTTTTCCTTGTTTTATTAAAAATTTTTCTCCTTTCATATTTTGATGAAAATAACTGTAAGTCAAGCTTTTACCGATTTTGTAAATGATGTTATTAGAATTGTAATTTTCATCGTAGGTTTTATCAGCTTTAGGTTTCTCAACTGTAATTCCGTCATCATCAATCAAATATTGCTCAGAGTTGATTTGAGAAAAGTGATAAATTGGAAAAAACAGGAAAAGAACAAATATTGATATTTTCATTTTAAACTAGATATTTTAAGGCTTGAAATATATAATTCTTACAAATTGAATTCTTTGGAAATTCCCAACAAATAAAAGATTTTTTTTAAATATTAAAAAATTTTTGGATGTAATAAAAAAAGTATATTTTTATTGTCTCACTTTGAGAATTATTTTATTAAGAATGAAAGGTAAAATTGTATTATTAGCTTCAGTTTTTTTCATAGTCAATGTCAATGCACAAAACTATTGGAAAAAAGGTTTGAAAGATGGAAAAGTCATCCTGACATCCAAAAAAAGCAATGAAAAATTTGCTTCAAAATCCAATGCTGTTTTTACAGATTTTCCTCAACCAAAAGAAACGGATATTTGCGTTTTTGTAGCGCCTAATTTCAAATATCAAAAAGTGATGGGATTTGGTGGTGCGATTACAGATGCTTCTGCAGAGGTTTTTGCTAAGCTTCCGAAAGACAAACAAAAGGAATTTATCGAAGCTTACTACGGAAAAACTGGACTTGGTTACAACATTGTAAGAACCAATATGAACTCTTGCGATTTCTCCAGCGACACTTATACTTATGTGAAAGATAATGACGAAACGCTGAAATCATTTAATGTAAAGCACGATGAACAGTACAAAATTCCATTAATAAAACAAGCTCAGAAAGCAATTGACCCAAAGGATTTCAAATTCTACTTCAGTCCTTGGAGTCCGCCAGCGTGGATGAAATCTAACAACAGTATGCTGAAAGGCGGAAAATTGTTGGATAAATATTATCAGGTTTGGGCAGATTATTATATTAAATTCATCGAGGAATATGAGAAAAGGAATATTCCGGTTTGGGGATTGACGATTCAGAATGAGCCTATGGCAACGCAAAGTTGGGAATCCTGCATCTACACTGCGGATGAAGAGGCTACATTCTTACGAGAAAATCTGGGACCAACTTTGTGGAAAAACGGATACAAAGACAAAAAAGTCATCATTTGGGACCACAACAGAGATTTAATTTATCAAAGAGCAACGACGACTTTGCAAGACCCGGAAACTTCCAAATACGCTTCTGGGATTGGATTCCACTGGTATGAAACTTGGAACAACAAAACGCCATTATTTGATAATTTGGCAGAAACACACAGAGCTTTTCCAGACAAATTTTTGATTTTCTCAGAAGGTTGCAAAGAACAATTTGATTTTGCTAAAATTTATGATGTCAATATCGGGGAATTGTACGGCAGAAATATGATTAACGATTTCAACAAAGGAATGTCTGCGTGGACAGACTGGAACGTACTGTTAGACGAAAAAGGCGGACCAAATCACAAAGGTAATTTCTGTTTTGCACCCATCATTGCAGACACCAAGAAAGGGGAGTTGCACTACACTTATGAGTACTATTATGTAGGTCATCTTTCCAAATTTGTAAAACCAAATGCACAAAGATTGGGAACATCTACAAACAAAGACTTTTTACTTTCCACAAGTTTCCAAAATGAGAGTGGGGAACTAGTGATTGTAGTGATGAACGAGGGTGATACAGATACAGATTATCATCTTTGGATCGAAGGGAAAGCGTCCAAACTCTCTGCGCCAGCGCATTCTATACAGACTATAATTTTATAAATTATATTTTTTTAAGGGTTATGTACAGCAGCTTTTGAGCTGCTGTTTTTATTTTAATTTTTCTAAAATCATCTTGCAATCTGCAGGATTCAGTCTTTGTCCTTTGGTGAAATTAATGGATTTTGTGGATTCATAAACTGCTTTGTTGGTGCTGGTTTCTGCATATTTTCCAATACCTTCCAGCAAAACGCCACTGTCTTGTAGGAAGTAGATTTCTCTTTCGCTCATAGAACCTTCCGAACTGAATTTGTAATTAATTTTCAATGTATCACCAGAAACTGTTCCTGAGATTTCGCCTGATGAAGAATCTTTTTCAAAATTTTTGTATTTCAGTTTTCCTAAAACATTTCCGTTTGTAATTTTATAAGATAGAAATGTAGAATCTTTTGCAACAACATTCATATAGCAATTTTCAACATTTTCATTTTCAGAAATTTGATTGGGATCTTCAGCAATTGCTAAGGTATCAGGCTTTCGATTTTCTACATTGGTTTGCTTGCCATCATTTTTTGAACAAGATATTGTTAAGAATAAAGTTCCTGAGAGAATTAAAAAAAGACTTTTTCATAAAATTATAATTTAAAGATTGCTTAGAAAATATTGTACCAGATTGATTTATAGAGTCATATATAGCTTAAAAAAACAAAGATATGAAATAATTATAAAATGTCCTATAATTTATATTATGTTAAATCGGATATACAAATGGTTTATTTTCAGCACCTTAAAAAAGTCTAATTTTGGATATTTATTCTATTTTAAAATCTACTAAAGAATCTAGTTTTGGGAATTTCTTAACGGAGACAAATTTCTTATTCGTACAGTCTAATTCTTGCCAAGCTTTTTTATGATTCAAATCTCCAACTTCAATCACGTATGGTTGATATGTGAGTTTATAATTTTCGTCTAGAATTTCTCTGTACTGTACAGCGATATCCATAATGCATTCAAACTCTGTGTTTAGTTTTACATTTCTGTAGATCAAATCAAAATGGCTTTCTTTATTCTGTGGAATATCCAAATATGTTTCGTAACTCAGTGTATCACCTTTCAGTACAGACATAGCTTTCAAAGCAAAATACAAAGCTTGGGTATAAAACTCTCTGGTTTTGTTGCGATCCAAATCATTTTCATAAAAACCGCCTTCAATCAAAATAGACGGAATTCCGGATTTCATAAAATTGTCTCCGCTAGATGTTGGGTAAAATTCGTCGGTATATTTGGCAATTCGATTGGGTAACACATGTTTCATTTGAAGATATATTGCTGCAATCACCGCCATACTTTTTTTACGGTTTTCCGTCACATCTCTTTCAATATTTTCCGACGATGCTAAGAAAGATAAAGTTGCAGGATGCACGCCATCTGTTGTAAAAATTGTTCTTTGATCGTGAAGATTCAAAAGATAGCTATAGTTACCATTCAGAATTATAGATTTTAAAAGTCGCATCTCACTACTTGACGTTCTAATGAAATCTCTGTTCAGATCTATATCAAAAGCATTTCTGCGAGACCAAGTTTCTGAACCGTCCGGATTTAGCATAAAAATAAAATCCAGCTGAATCAAAGAAAATAATTTATCTGTGAGTTCAGGATGTTTCTCAGTAATTGCCAGAAGATCCAACATCGCTAATGTCGCAGTAGATTCATTGCCGTGCATTTGTGACCAGGCAGCAACCCGAATATTCCCATTTCCGAGCGTCATCATATAGATGGGTTTTCCTAAACCAGACTTTCCAATTTCTGTGATCTGATTGCTGTAATTGTACTGTAAGTAAGAAAATAATTTTTCTGGAGAAATATAGCGTTCTGGGAAGTTTGAATTTTTGGAATAAGGAAAACTGTAGTTCATAATTGCTCTTTTAGATTTTGACAAAAATAACATTTAATCTGAAATAATAGCAATTACATTTGTAAAATCATTAAACAAGTCAAAATGACAACTTGTCTGTTAATTATTTTGTGGATTGATATATTCTTATTCATAAATTATAAAACATTATTTTTCAATGAATTATATAATTTTATTAAAGTTTAATTTTAAATTTACTTTAATACGGATAACAAGTATATTCCTCCATTTGTTTATCAGAATACTAAACAAAAATTTCTTTCAAAATATTGATATTTTACAAATGTTTAAGTGCCTAAATCATAATAATTTCGCTATTTTTGCTCATATTTTTTACTGATGAGCAACGAGATTTTATTCCTTTCGGGATTCTTGATATTTATACTAGCACTCCTCCTACTCGACTTGGGAGTTTTCAACAAAAAAGATTCAGCCGTGTCTTTGAAACAAGCTGGCTTGATGAGTGTTTTCATAATTCTTCTTTCTTTAGGATTTTATATCGTCCTTACCTACTTCGGTCATCAGATCCACGGGATCGATAGCATCGAGAGATTACAAGAAGTCGTTGCAAAGCATAAACATCCAATCAAGATAATTCCAGATAATCTGGAGCATAGCATTATGCTTTATAATAAAAATCTTGGCCTAGAATTTCTAACCGGTTACTTGGTAGAATATGCACTCTCGATAGATAACATCTTTGTGATCCTATTGGTTTTTTCCGGATTTGGAGTTGCACCACGCAATTATCACCGCGTTTTGTTTTGGGGAATCTTCGGAGCGATTGTAATGAGATTCCTATTCATATTTATCGGTGCCGCTTTGATTCAGAAGTTTGAATGGATTATGTATGTTTTCGGAGCCTTCCTTATATATACGGGAGTCAAAATGTTTATCGATAGAAATAAAGAAGATGAGATAGATCCGCAACATCATCCTGTGGTAAAGTTTGCCCAAAAACACTTCAAAGTTCATAACCAATTTGTAGGCAATAAGTTCTTTGTCGTCATTGATGGTATCAAGAAAATGACGCCGTTGTTCCTGGTTTTGATTATCGTAGAATTTACAGATTTGATATTCGCTGTTGATAGTATTCCAGCAATTTTCTCGATTACCAAAGATCCTTACATTGTCTTTTTCTCCAATATTTTTGCAATTATCGGACTGAGATCGATGTTCTTTTTACTAGCCGGAATTGTGAATAAGTTCCGATTCCTAAAGATTGGATTAGCTGCATTGCTAACATTTATCGGTCTCAAAATGATTTTCCACCACTATCTGGATGATATTGGATTTACCACTTCACATTCTTTGATTGTGATTGTATCCATCTTATTTTTGAGTATCGCAACTTCCCTGATGTTTCCCGAAAAGAAACCTCACAATATAGAGTCCTAGTTTAATGTAAACTAAATGAAAACGCTTTTTGCACTTTTATTTTCGATTAATATTTTTGCTTGCAAATGCGAAAATATGAGTCTGAAACAATCATTTGAAAGTGCAGATTTTGTTTTTACTGGTCGTGTTTTCGATGTTCAAAAAGTACCGTCCGGTTTTAAATATTTAGATAGCTATCTTAGCAAAGTTGAGATAAAACACGTTTACAAAGGAAACAATTACGATGGCTTTTACACCAATCAAGCAACTGTTTTTGGTTCTCAACTCCGATCTTGTGATTTGATATTTGATGAAAACGGTGATTATTTAATCTTTGCTTATTATGAACCAGACACTGGTTTTCTATTTTCTGAGCATTGTCTTTATACTAAAAAGCTTTCAGATATTTCTCCCGCTGAAATCAAAACATTAGTATTTTTAAGTCAAAATTATTACCAAAAATTAAAACTTGACAGTTTAAAAAATTCTACCAATGATGATGTTGAACTTCTTATTGAAGATCCCTTTAACCAGCCTAATAGAAAAATTAATCGCCTAAACAACGAAATAAAAGCGCTGAGGGAAGAAAGTTCAAATCAAAAACTGCTGATAATTATTATTGGGTTTATCTCAGTTTTACTTTTATCCACATCGATTTGGTTACTCTTTCGTAACAGAAAACTTAAAAGTGAATAAGTCTAAGTTATCCACAATTGATAATTTACAAAATCTATTTAAATTTATAACTAACTGATTTTTAGTCATTAAGATATTGTTTCAATCAGTTTACAAAAGTAAATAACCTTCGGTTACAAATGTAAAACAATTATAAACAATTTTAATTACATTTGTAAAATGGATTTCAGCAATAGATTTACAAAAGTAATAGAACATTCAGAATTATCTCCGGCAGAATTTGCAGAAGAAATTGGCGTGCAACGTTCGAGCATTTCTCATATTATTTCTGGACGTAACAAACCTTCTCTCGATTTTATCACCAAAATAAAAACCGCTTTTCCAGAATTTGAATGGAGTTGGCTAATTACTGGAGAAGGCGAAATGTTAATCTCAGAAAAAGAACCTGAACCTATTGTTGAAGAGAAACCAGAAGTTGTAGAGAAGAAAAAACCGTCTTTGCCAGATTTGTTTTCTTTGATAGATGACGAGAACTTCGGAAAAGATGACACTACACAAAATTCCACAAAAAATGAAAATGCGCGAGAATCCAATATTTCCTATCCAAAGTCCGATAGCAAAATTTTATCCGATTCTAAGCGATTAGAAAATTTGAGTCAAAAACACGATTCGAAAAAGAAGAATGTGAAAAGAATTGTTTTCTTTTACGAAGACGGAACCTTTGAAACTTTTGAAAACTAAGATTTCAAATTTTAGAAAACTTATCTTTGCAAAAATTTTCTTTTGAAAGATCTTCTGCTCATCACGCCACCTTTCACGCAACTCAACACGCCTTATCCGGCGACGGCGTACATCAAAGGTTTTCTGAATACCAAAAATATTTCGTCTTATCAGATGGATTTGGGTATCGAAGTGATTTTGGAATTGTTTCACAAAGATGGCATTCAAAAGATATTTAAGAAAAAAATTGATATTCAAAATTCTTCCGAAAATTCTCAGCGGATTTTTGCGCTTCGCGAAGAATATATTAAAACCATCGATCAGGTGATTCTTTTTTTGCAGAATCAAAATCCGACGTTGGCAAGGCAGATTTGTTCTATGAATTTCCTTCCGGAAGCTTCCCGATTCAATCAGTTGGATGATATGGAATTTGCTTTCGGAAATATGGGATTGCAGGACAAGGCGAAACATTTGGCAACATTATATTTAGAAGATCTTTCGGACTATATTGTCGAAAATGTGGATTCAGATTTTGGATTCAGCAGATATGCAGAACGCTTGGGAAAAAGCGCCAATTCTTTTGATGAATTATATTCTAAAATTAATGATAATCAGACTTTTATTGATGATTTCACTTTAAATATTCTCCAACAAAAACTAGAATTGGTCCAGCCGAAATTGGTTTGTTTTTCCGTTCCGTTTCCAGGGAATTTGTACTCTGCTTTTCGATCTGCAAAGTTTATCAAAGAACATTATCCGCACATCAAAACCGCAATGGGTGGAGGTTTTCCGAATACCGAACTTAGAGAAGTCAAAGATAAAAGAGTTTTCGAATTTTTTGATTTCATTACTTTGGACGATGGCGAAATACCGCTTGAATTAGTTTGTGAAAATGTTCTTGCAAATAAATCCAATGAAGAATCAGATTTCAAACGTACTTTCTTATTGGAAAACGGTGAAGTCGTTTATAAAAATAATTCCAAAAGACACGATTATAAACAATCCGAAATTGGAACGCCCGATTATTCGGATTTACAATTGAACCGCTACATTTCTGTCATCGAAGTGGCAAATCCCATGCACAGTTTGTGGAGTGATGGCCGATGGAACAAGCTCACGATGGCGCATGGATGCTATTGGGGCAAGTGTACCTTCTGCGATATTTCTTTGGATTATATCAAAATCTATGAACCTATTTCTGCCAAAATTCTGGTTGACAGAATGGAGGAACTCATCCAACAAACGGGCGAAAGTGGTTTTCATTTTGTAGATGAAGCCGCTCCTCCAGCGTTGATGCGTGAAGTTGCTTTGGAAATTTTGCGACGAAATCTGGTCGTAACTTGGTGGACCAACATTAGATTCGAGAAAAGTTTTACGCAAGATCTCTGTTTTCTTCTGAAAATATCAGGTTGCGTCGCAGTTTCTGGAGGATTGGAAGTGGCGAGTGACCGATTATTAAAACTAATAGACAAAGGTGTTTCCGTAGATCAAGTGGCGAGAGTGACCAGAAATTTTACGGAAGCCGGGATTATGGTTCACGCATATTTGATGTACGGCTACCCAACTCAGACTATTCAAGAAACGGTGGATTCTTTGGAAATGGTTCGTCAGCTTTTTGAGATGGGGATTTTGCAAAGTGGCTTCTGGCATCAGTTTGCGATGACGGCGCACTCACCTGTCGGAATCAATCCTGAGGAATATGGCGTAATTCCGGTGAAACAAGAAATTTTGTTTGCTAATAATGACATTGATTTTACAGATAAAACCGGAATCGATCACAGCAAATTTAGTTTTGGATTGAAAAAATCTTTGTTTAATTATATGCACGGAATCAATTTTGAATTGCCGTTGCAGGATTGGTTTGACTTTAAAATTCCGAGAACCACAATCCATCCGGATTACATCCACGACAGTCTTTTGGAGGAAGATAATTTCAGTTTCAAAGCCAACTCCAAATTGGTTTTTCTGGACAAAAATGTCATTGCGAAAGACATTATTAAAACAAAAAAAGGAAATTCTTGGGAACTGAAACAGATTATATTTCACCTGAAAACGAATATTGTCAAAATAGAACTTGAGAAAGAAAAAGGCGATTGGCTCATCCAGATTTTAGAAGATAATCACATCCAAAATCCAAAGAAAATAACGCTGCAACAACTTAAAAATCAGTTTGAAGAGAACTTTGAAGATTTCGAATTGTTCTGGTTTTCAAAACCAATTCAGCAACTGAAAGAAAATGGAATTATATTGAGTTTGTAATGATATTTAAGAAAAATCCTCTTCCTCAGAAATAAGGAAAAGGATTCTTTAAAATAAAATATTACGACTTGTTATGCTATGAATATTCCTGCAATGGCAGCGGCATCTGAGCCGCTCAGTACTTCGTCATAAGCTGCAGATCCTGCTTCAGGGCCAAAGGCACTCGCTGTGTTGAATCCTGCTTGATTGGTTACGCCTTCGCCAGCGTACACAGCATTGGTTGCTGCCGGCATATTCCCACCATTGGCTAATTCTATCCAGCCTTTGTTAGCTCTCATTCTTCTGACTTGTGAAGCATGTCTCGCCTCTACAGAATGGATCTGAAGTGCGGCCTGCAAGATATCTTTGTTGGACATCACGTTTCCTGCCTGTCCTTTGTAGGCTCTAACTCCCGTATCCTCAAAAGCCTGAGCTAGAATTAGAAATTGATTGTAATCTGTAAACGGAGAAAAATTTCCACCCGCTGTGAAATCAAAAGTTGGTTTGGTTCCCGGTGTCTGGCCTAAGGAAGTCAAAGCCGTTTTCAGAAAGGCCACGTGCGCCGTTTCGTGTTTTGAGATTTGCATAAAAACAGTTCTGTCAGCATTTTGTATGAGTCCAGAAGTTGCCAGGCCAATACGGTAATACTCATCTTCCAGGTATTCTAATGTCAAAGCCAATTGCAAAGCATCTGTCAACGCACTTTTGAACATCGTGGTTGATGCAGTTGCTGTGCTTGTT
>JAGNPP010000074.1 GCA_017989575.1 Chryseobacterium sp. | reverse complement strand
GTCCGTTTTCCGAAGAAGCGGTTTGGTGATGCGCATCATTGGCATTTCCGTAACCGGAAAGATAAGCGAGTACTTTTTTATTTTCTTTTTTCACAACTTCATCAGATTCCAAAACTAGGAAAGCAGCTGCTTCGCCCAGATTTAGACCTTTTCTGTTGTTGTCGAAAGGCGTATTGTAAGAATCCGTCAAAATCATCAGCGTATTAAATCCATTCAAAGTAAACTTCGAAAGAGAATCTGTTCCGCCAACAATCACACGGTCGAGAACGCCGTTTTTAATGAGTTTTGCGCCCATCATAATCGCATTGGCAGCGGACGAACAGGCCGTGCTGATGGTAGAAACCATTCCTTTCAGACCCAATAATTCTGCAATCGCCAAAGATGAATTTCCGGCATCGTGAGCGTCGATGTATTTTTGCTTTTCAGGAAAATCTTCGTAGGTGTAGAAATATTTTTCGGTAATATCCATTCCGCCCACGCTCGTGGATGAGATGAGTCCGGTTTTATATTCGTTAATATCAGAAATTCCGGCACTTTCTACAGCTTCTTTTGCGGCAACCATTCCTAATAAAGCGGTTCTTGTGACGTTATTGTCTTCATTCAGCTGAAGTTTCTGTACAAGCTCTTCATTAGACAATTTTATCTCGCCTGTTTTGATGCTTCCGGCGTGGCGTGTTTCAAACTGTTCGATGTCTGAAATTCCGTGTTTACCAGTAGTAAGCGAAATAAAATTTTCCTCGACATTGTTACCAATGGAGGAAATAATGCCCATTCCTGTAATGGCAATTTTTTGACCCATCTTTTTATAAATGTAACAATGTAGCAATGTAACAGTTTACCAATTATTGCTAGACTGTTACATTGTTAAATTGGTAAATTAATTTTATTTTGTTCTGTTTTCTTCGATATATTTTGCCATCACTTCGATAGACTGGAAGATTTCTTTTCCCTTTTTTGGGTCAGATAATTTAATTCCGTAGTCTTTGTCAAGAAGGACGATTAATTCCAAAGCGTCGATAGAATCTAATCCAAGACCGCCACCAAAAAGTGGGTCTGTGTCTTTGATTTCTTCTATTGCAACGTCCTCAAGATTAAGAACATCTATGATTTTGTTTTTTAATTCTAATTTTAAATCTTCCATAAAATAAATTTCATTTATAATGTAACAATGTATTAGTTTAGCAATGTACCAATGATGTTTGAGGTAATTAATTGTTGGTAAACTGTTACATTGTTAGATTGTTATATTACAAAGTCAGCAAATATACAAAAGCTTTATAACTTTCCTGATATAGTTCGACCCAGCCACACAAGACTTTTTCAGCTTTCCCTGATTGAAGAATCTGTGCCGCGTATGAGTTTAAAAATAATTCATCAAACTCCTCCAAGACGAAAAAAGCATTCTCGGTTTGCATTTTATGTTTAATGCTGATTTCGCCGACGCAAATGTTGGGTAAAGTGTATACAAAAACAGCGGGACTCGGGAAATAATTGTCCTGAGAATTGATGCTTTCCTGATATTTAAAATCGGTGTCGAGGCTTGAAGATTTGTTGGCGAAAACCAATGCAGTTTTGCTGTGGTCATCGTTTTTCAAAATCATTTCGGAAGCTAGAAAAGCGAGTTTACTGAGATTATCCATTTTGTGAAATTTGGGATAATTCAGGTCCAAACTTTTATAAGCTTCTTTCGCAAAGTCTGAGAAATTTTCTGTTGTGGATTCAAAAATAATTTGTTCATTGAGGATTATTTTTGAGTTTTTTATGGTGCAAATGTCTGTTTTCTTCATTGATTTTAAAAAGATTACGGTTTTTTCGTAGGATTTTGATGCGTATTGAAAACAGCAAAGACAAGAATCTCATTTTCCACAATCTCATAAATAATAACAAAAGGAAATTTTTGAATGTAAGCTTCACGCAATTTCCCATTTTTCAAAGGATAATGCAATGGGTTATTTTGAATTCGGGAGAGATAGGCTTCAACCTTTTTTGTGAATTTTTCTCCCAGTCCAATTTGTCGGCTTTCGTACCATAGTGCTGATTCAAGCAAATCTACTTCAGCATTTGGAGATAATGAAAGATTATATTTCATAGTTTTTCCATCAATCTTGCTTTCACTTCTTCCCACGAAGAAGTCTCTAGCTCGCCTTTCAAATATTTTTTGCGTTCTTCTTCGATTCGCTCATAAAAATAATCCGGAACTTGCGGATATTCGGACGGTTCCAATTCTTCATCTTCCTCTTCTGCATCAATTATTGCATTGAAAATACGCAGGATACGTTCATCTGCATCATCTATATAATCGTGAATTCTTTGTCTGATTTCTAAAGTAGATTCCATTTTCTAAAACTTTAATTCTATCAAAATTACAAAATTATTTTATGCTTTTTCCAAAACAATCGCCGCATTACATCCACCAAAACCAGAAGCCGTTTTCAAAATATATTTAATTTCTGCAGACTGATTTTCTTTAATAATATTCAAATCCTGAGAAATGCCCATTTCTTCAAAATTTTTGGATGGAATTAAAGTGTTTTTCAAAGCCGATTCCATAGAAATAATGCTTTCCAAAAGTCCTGATGCTCCCAGACAATGTCCATAATAGCCTTTCATACTGTTCAGGGGAACATTTTGCAAATCCATTCGGTTGAAAGCGATGGCTTCCATCTCGTCGTTGTAAAGCGTTG
This sequence comes from Chryseobacterium sp., assembly GCA_017989575.1. GTDB lineage: Bacteria > Bacteroidota > Bacteroidia > Flavobacteriales > Weeksellaceae > Epilithonimonas. The sequence continues at coordinate 7,117 of JAGNPP010000074.1, read as the reverse complement.
CCGTTCCGTGTGCGGAAATGAAATCGATTTGGTCTGAAGAAACTTTCGCTTCTTTCATTGCATTTTGAATGCTTGCAAACAATCCGTCGCCGGTTCTTGATGGTCCGGAAATGTGATTGGCATCGTTAATCGCTGAGTCGCCTAAAACTTGAAACCTAAATTTTTCGCTTTGATTTAATTCTGAAGTTATGTAAACACTTGCCGTAGCTTCGCCAAGATTAATTCCATTACGGTTTTTGTCGTAAGGTCTGCAAGGTTCACTTCCAATCGCTTGAAAAGAATTGAAACCTGAAATTACAAATTCAGAAATCTCGTCTCCGGCAACCACGAAAGCATCTTTATATTTTCCTGCCTGAATCATATTCTTCGCCACAGAAATCGCCATTACTCCGGAAACACACGCATTGGAAACGACAATCGGTTTGGTTTTAAATTCAAAAAAATCAGCCAGTTTTTGAGCTAATTTTGAAAGGTAAACGCCTTCCGGTAAAGTGCTTTCGTTTTTTAATAAACTAATATTTCCTTTGGTTGTTGATAAAATAAAAGCCGTTTCATCCGAAATCTGATGTCTTTCTACCAAGGGTTTCAAACTCAACAAAAACATTTTTTCAAGTCTCGTGAAATTGTCACTCTGAGCGAAGTCGAAGAGTTTACTAAATTCCTCTTCCAACTTATCAGAATCAATTTTAGAAACAAAAAAAGCTTCTTGATTATCGATAATTTTATGCAAAGCAACACCAGATTTTCCTTCTAGAAGTGCTTTCCAATTTGATTCCACATCAAAACCCAAGGGCGTGACGCAGTTGTAATCTGTAATGTAAATTTCTTTGTTCATTAATTACTGAAATTTTTGAATCTTTCTTGAAAAGCCAAAAGCTAAAAGCAAATCGCCAAAAGCCAACTATAATCCCATTTTATCTTTCCAAGCCTGAAAAAACTCAGGATTGTACAAACATAAATTATTCTCAGCATCCAAAAAAACCTGAATGGTTTCTCCACTACAAATGAGTTGATTTTGCTGATTGAAAATCTCGTATTTATAAATCAATTTCGCTGAAACTGAATTTACGAAAGTCGTTACAATATTGAATGTTTCTCCATATTTTAAAGGAAGAAAATGTTCGCAAGTGCTTTTCACGATTGGCGTTACAAATCCAGCTTTCTGAATGTCGAGATAGGTTAAACCGTGCTGTCTTCCGAAAGCCTCTCTTCCGTCCTCAAAATAGACGATGTAATGACCGTGCCACACAATTCCGAGAGGGTCTGTCTCGTTGAAACGGACACGTACTTCTTCGGTACAAGTTAAATTTTTTGACTGCATTTTGTTTTGTTTTTAACCACAATGGGCACAAAGGTTTTCACAAGGGACACTATTTAAATTCAATTATTTTATTAAAATTATTCAATTGTTCCGTTGATTAATCTCTTAACGCCATTTTTAAATAAAACCGAGTTAAAATTAATAAGTAAACCTAATTTACAATTACTTAGTTTCAAATAGGTTAAAATTTGAGCAATATGAATATCATTTAATGATTCTACAGATTTTATTTCTACAACAACTTTTCTTTCAATTAAAAAATCGAGTCTGTAACCAATGTCCAATTTTATATCTTCATAAATTAATGGCATTGGTTTCTGTTTTTCTATGAGTAATCCTGACTTCTTCAGTTCAAAGTGCAGACATTCTTCATAAGCACTTTCTAAAAGTCCTGCTCCCAGCTGACGATGGACTTTCAATCCTGCATCAAATACAATTTTTGAAATCTCATTTTCATTCATATTATTTGTGTTTAAAGTTATTCTTTCTTACCACAAAGGGCGCAATGGCTTTCACAAAGAGCACAAATTAAAAACTAATCAATCCATAACTTGTGCACCTTGTGAAAAATCTTAGTGCTCTTTGTGGTTAAACAAATCAAACACTGTTTTGTTTCCTTTCGTAAAGCAACGAAATAGTTACCATCGCAATATAAAATAAAAATAAGAAAATCAGTTCCTTAGCAATTTCGCTAATGCCGCTGTTTCTTAAAATAATATCATAGTACGCATTTAAGCCCCAGTTCATCGGGGAAAACTGCGCTATTTTCTGCATAAATTCGGGCATAAGGAAAACTGGAACCCAAATTCCGCCAATCGCTGCCAAAACTACCACCGAGGTCGCTCCAAACGGTGCCGACTGTTCCTGAGTATTGGACATTGTTCCGATTAGAACACCAAATCCAATCGCTGCCAATCCTGCAAAAAGAGTCACAATCAGAAGGTGGAACATTTTTCCGGAAACATCAAACTGAGGCAAATCCATCAGCGGGAAAAGCCAGATTCCCACTGCAACCATCAGCAAAAACTGGATGACGCAGATGATGAGATACGTGAATGTTTTTCCTAAAATGTGGATATAGTACGGCGTTGGGCTCACGCGAACTCTCACGCTCGTTCCCTGACTTTTTTCTTTGACTAGATTAATCGACAACGGCACCACGATAAAGAAAATCGCAAACAATGCCCAAGCTGGAACGTTATGCTGCACAGAATTCGGCATCAGTTCTTTGTCGCCTTTGTTCGGGGTGATTTCTTTGAAGGTAATCAGGCTTTTATTTTCAAGGTCTTCCGTCGTTCCGAGTTGGTCTTGGAAGGCTTTGTAGATTTTTTTATTTTCGATTTCAAAAACCATTTTATTAATGGCATTCATCACAGAATTTTTGAAACCAGCGTTGGTGGCGGGGTCGAAATAGAGATGAATGTCTTTCGTTTTTGAAGCTACAGCTTTTGTCGATGTTGAGTTGATTTCCAAGCCAAACGAACTTACGACGGTCTGAACTTTGGAATCGATATTTGAATTTAAATCTTTCGTTAAATTTTCCGGAATCACGATTGCCATTTGATAATCTCCCGTGAACACCGCTTTTTCGGCTGATTTTTCGTTGTAATCAGTGACGAGTTCAAATGTTTTGCTGGTTTCCAGTTCTTTTTTGATGACTTTGGAAACTTCAGATTTATCATTATCAATGAAAATAATCGGGATTTTTGAGCCTTCCAGATTTTTGAATGTCGAATCCTGAATTAGAGTGATGGTGATAATCAACAGCAAAGGCATCAGGAAAATAATGACAATTCCGCCCGAATCTCTCTTCAATAACTGAATTTCCTTGATGAAACTTCTCCACAATTTATACAACATCTCTCAATTCTTTTCCGGTTAATGAAATGAAAACATCCTCTAGGTTTTCAGCATTGGCAACTCTTTTTACCAATTCTTCGGGCGTTCCTGTTGCGTGGATTTTTCCGTGGTCGATGATGGCGATTTTTGTACAGAATTCTTCCGCCTCAGAAAGGTGATGCGAGGTGTAAATAATGCACGTTCCTTTTTTATTTAAATCTAAAAGATAATCGATAATCGCTTTTTTGGATTGAACGTCTACGCCAACGGTTGGCTCGTCCAGAAACAGAACTTTCGGGTTGTGAAGCGTTCCGGCAATCAGGTTGCAGCGGCGTTTCATTCCGCCAGAGAACTGGTCGACTTTTTTATTGGCGAATTTTGTTAAGCCCATTAATTCCAAGGCTTCGTCGATTTCTTTGTGAAGGTTTTTATGTTTTAAACCATATAAACTTCCGAAAAACAAAAGGTTTTCTTTCGCCGTCAAAGTCGGGTAGAGCGCATATTCCTGAGGTACGACGCCGATGATTTGTTTGATTTTTGAATTGTCTTTTTTTGGCGACAAACCGTTTATGGTAAAACTTCCTGAGGTTGGTTTAATCAAACCTGAAAGCATAGAAATCAACGTGGTTTTTCCTGCTCCGTTGGGACCGAGAATTCCGTAGATTTCGTTTTTATCGATGTTCAAAGAAATATCATTAACCGAAAAGTCTTCGGAATTTTTGTATTTCTTGTAGAGGTTTTTTATTTCGATGATGGGGTTTGACATTGTTTGTTTTAAGATTTGTTGATTTTAAATTGATTTTAGAAGAGCTAATTGTCGTTGTAATGTCCCAAGGAACTCACTACAATAACATTTTTATCTTCTTCATAAATTTCATAAACAAATCTGTCTTTTTTGTTAATCCGTCTGCTCCAAACTTCTCCATCAAAATACTTCAATTGTTCTGGTAAACCTGTGCCTGTTCTTGGATGTTCTTCAATTTCGTTAAAGAAAGTTTCCACCTTTTTGATGTCAGATTTATTACCAGATTTTAAAATTTTAGCAAGGTCTTTTTCCGCATCTTTGGTGCGAACTATTCGATACCTTCCCATATATTTTTTGTATTTACAGCAATCGTTTTTCCTTCAGAATGTTCCTTTCTGGCTTTTTCTAATTTTTCAGCAAACTTCTTGGAGGGAATTTCTTCCTCTTTGATTTTCAAATCAGTAACGCCCAATGCTTTTAAAATAGCTTTTATCTTTTTGCTCTCGTGAGAATCTATTTTAAAACTAAATGTTGTCATAAGTCCTTGTATTTAAGTACAAATTTAGATAAATTAAATTGCTGACTGTTAAATCGCCTTCCTCAATTTCTTATAAAAAGCCTCCTCCAAATCAGCAATATGCAACATTGATTTTGAAAGCTGATTGTAAATGTCGCTTTTCGAATTTCTGTTTTTGTAAACCCTTGCAATATCCACGGCAAAATCTCTCCAAAGGTCACCAATTGCAGTGATTTCTTTAGATAATTCTTTCAGTTCGTCATTTTTAAGAATTACAGCAGCTTCCTGTAGAAATGCACCGTAAATAAACCTGAAACCGCCACCGCCGGTCCCGATTTCTTCCTGCATTCTGATGAGTTGTCCGAGATAGTGGTTGGTGACTTTTGTGCCTTTTTTCTCAGCCCATTTTGGGATGCTTTTTGCGACCCAACGCATTGCTTTTACTCCAATTAATGGAACTGGCGCGAGCATATTTTTGCAGGTGTCTTTAATCCCTTTTTTGATGGCTTCTTCCAAATTTACGTTTTCTGGAATGTGTGTTGGAAAGTACATATGCCCTTTTGGAGCGAGTGCGCCTTTTGCGTAACGAACTTTTTCAAGTTCTGCTTCGGTCAAAGTTGTTGCAAAATCCATTACAGGGTCGCTGATGAGGAATTTTCCGTCTTCTTTTCCGTAAACTACGAGATTGTGTGCGTTGAAGTGGAATTTATATTCTTCAGGAAAATAGGTGAGATTGAAAACGCCTACCTGCAAACCAGTCGGGATATTTTGTTCTAAATTTTTCTCCAAAGCAGCCTGAGCTTCTTTTGGGTTTGAAAATTTAATTCTTTTGATTTTAATGCCCAGTCTTTTTGCCGCTTTGCTGAAAATAGCTCCCGGCATCGGACGGTAACTGAAACCTGGCGCAAAATTTACTTTTAGAAAAGGAAGGTACACGAAAAACAATCCCGAACCGATTCCGAAAATCATCGGTTCGCTGAGTTTTAATCCTTTGTTTAAAAGTAAGTTGGAGGCAACACCGTTTTCGCAGTGGGCTGTCTGGTGGTGTTCAAAGTTAATCTTCATTAATGTTTTTAATTTATCAACCCTTTAAGGTTGTCAAAACCTTGAAGGGTTCTATAGTCCGTTAAAATTTTTCAATTCCTCTACTGAAATTCCGAAGGCATCGGCATATTTTTTTAAAGTAGAATCGCTGAGTTTTTTGAAAATATTTGGCTTGAAATGTCTCTTCACGGTCCATTGCCACTTGTCTACATAAGCTGCCAAAACCTGCAGATCCATTTTATTGAATTCCATAAAATAAACGATGGGACTTACAATATTATTCGCCACATTCTGTTTTGCCTCTTCAATTCTTTCATTGATGAGCTCCATCGATTCGTCCAGGGCAGCTTTTTTGGCTTCCCAACCGATGCTTTGTGCGGTGGTGTAGTTGTTATTTTCATCAGTCACGTATAACATTTCTGTCATATTTGCAGACTGCAAATTACTTTCGTCCTGTGGAATGTCTTGTTTTTTCATTGATTTTTAGTTTTTCAATTCCTGAATAAACAAATTGATTTCTGCTCTTATTAATAATTTATCATTAATGAAAGTCTCGCAGAAAATGTTGCAAATGTTCTCGTACTGAGAAATCAAAGAAGCTTTGGAAATAATCTGGTCACCAACTTTTGGCAATGTAAAAATTTCTATTTTTTTGATATTGGTAATGAAACCGATGACATTGGTTTCCACATCCGGTCCCTTGTAAAAATTTTGCCCCAGTATTGACGAGCAGGTTTGCGCCGCATTTTCAATCAATCCAGCTTCGACAAACTCATTATTAAAAACAAAAATATTATCGGGTTTGATGTCGAAAGAAGTGATGACGGTTTCCGGTGTCAACTCCAAAATATAATCCGCCATCAGCATTGGTTTGCGATGGGGAAGAAAATTGTGGATGTTGATTAAGTTTTCGGCCTTCAGTTCCATATTTATTTGTAGAATCAATTTCTCCCTTTAGGGTTGGGGAAATAAATTGATTTATTATTTCACAACGGTTTTCATCTGCGATTTTGCAATCACGGTTTCATTGATTTTCGTAACGATTTCAACCAAAGTGACACCCATCATTTCGTTCAGGATTGTCGCTTCAGAAATCAATTGGTCGCCTACTTTCGGTAAGTTTTCAACCTCAACAGATTTGATGGCACCAATGTAACCAGTCGGAGATTCCTTACCTAAAAGAAAATATTTGTAACCTGTATGCAAAGCCACAGTTTGAGCCTGATGTTCAATCAAACCCGAAGCCTGGAAAATGCCTTCGCTCACGAAAATATTATCTTCTTTAATGGTAAATCCAGAAACCACGTGATTCTCCGAATAGTCGGAAACTTCGCCAACCATTACGAAAGGAAATCTTTGCGGAATCAGACTTTCTACAAAATCTTTGTCGGAGTTTGGTAAGTTGCTTTCCATTAGCAAACCGTCAATAATGCACAAGAATACGCGAATCTTCCACTTTCCGGAACGCAAAGAAGGATTTTTTCACCTTTCTTCAATTTGCCAGAATTCATCAGTTGTTCAACTGCGATGAAGATAGAACCGGCGCCAATATTTCCCACTTCGGAAAGATTGTAGAACCATTTTTCCCAAGGAAAATCCAGACCTACATTGGCAAATTCGTTTTTCAATCCTTCTTTGAAATAGCCGGACG
>JAGNPP010000318.1 GCA_017989575.1 Chryseobacterium sp. | reverse complement strand
AAAAAATACAACTATGAGCAAATTTTCTATCGAAGCTTTCGTCAACGAAACCAAAGAAAATCCACACGAAAGAGACTATTTCGAGCTGGAGAAACCAGAACTTTTGGAGATCAATCTTAGCAATCAATACGTTTGGACAAAGGCCGGAAGTATGGTAGGCTACGTCGGGAACATCAATTTCGAAAGACAAGGAATGTTGTCTGGTGGATTGGGCAACCTTCTCAAAAAAGCAATTTCGGGCGAAGGCACAAAACTGATGAAAGCCGAAGGAACCGGCAGATTGTACGTTGCAGACAACGGTAAAAAAGTGAGAATCCTACACCTCGAAAACGAATCAATCTCCGTCAACGGAAACGATATTTTGGCGCACGACCAAAGCATCAAAAGCGATATCAAAATGCTGAAAAGCATCGCAGGCGTAATGGCTGGCGGTCTGTTCCAAGTGAAGTTGAGCGGCACCGGTCACATCGCCATCACCACGCACGGCCATCCATTGACACTTTTGGTAACGCCAGACGCACCCGTTTTCACAGATCCAAACGCAACAGTCGCGTGGTCCGGAAACCTGACACCCGAGCTTAAAACCAACGTTTCCCTCAAAAGCCTCATCGGCAGAGGAAGTGGCGAGGAATTCCAAATGAAATTTGCCGGCACTGGTTGGGTTTTGATACAGCCTTACGAAGAAGTTTACGTCGTAACAAAATAAATATTTAGGAGCTTAATCCCGCTATCCGCTATTACTCCTCGCGCCAAAGCTTTCCCAAGGCTAGCTGTGGGGTAACCGCTACTATCTGGGCTATGAATGTCCAAAAACCTCAGAACATTTCTCTGAGGTTTTTGATTTTCAGATACTTTGAAAGTAAAACATATATTCACTATTAAGATAATTTGACATCCAATCGCAATAAGCTCCGTAGGAGCGACCTGTTAATAGAAATTACGTTAGGCAAGATTCGTAAAGCTCCATAGGAGCGACCTGTTAATAGATTAGATATCAACATTCGTTTCTAATCTAATCATTAATTTTAATTCGATAATCGTTAAATTTGCAAATGTCTGCTTTAGAAAAATTCGGGGTTGAGATTTTTTCTCAGGAAACGATTCATCAGAGAATTTCTGCGGATAAGCCTTTCCGTCCAGAAAATCCTGCATTTTTGTTTATAAAAAGTGGAAGCATAAAACTAAAACAACATCTCAACGATATCGAGCTTTCTGCCAATACTTTCATTGTAACAGATCCGCAAACCGTTTATGAATTGATTTCCATCAGCGATGATTTCCAATCCAGGATGGTTTCTTATAAACGGGATTTTATTTCTGCTTTGTCTTTGAAATTCAACAGATTAATTACCTATCGGTACTTTCGTCAGCAGATGAATGTTGCAGTTCCATTTTCTCAGGATGATTTGGAAGTGGTTTGGAAAAGCGTCAATTTTCTGAAATATATTCTCGACTCAGAAACGGAAATGACTTATAAAAAAGAAATTGTGGAACATCTTTTTTCCGTTTTCTGTTATCAGATGGCGGGAATTATTTCTAAAGAAGATAATAATTCTATGAATCAAATGTCAAGACAGGAAGAAATTGTTTTTGTTTTCCTGAATGACCTTGCTAGTCATCATCTTAATAACCGCAATGTTGAGTTCTATGCAGAACGGCAATCAATTACAACCAGACATCTATCATCGGTAGTCAAATCAGTTACAGGAAAGTCGGCAAGTGAGATTATTGCTTTAATTGTTATCAATGAAGCTAAAGTATTATTAAACTCTTCTAAAAAGCCTATTTCAGAGATTTCTACAATTCTTGGTTTCAGCGACCAGTATTCGTTTTCGCACTTTTTCAAGAAGCATTTGGAGATTAGTCCGAGTCAATACAGACAACAATATCAATAATAAAATCCTACATTTGAACATCTTTTTCCAAAATTCAAACATTTGTTTGAATTTGTCCTTGTCATAACTTTGCATCTGTAAAACAAGTTAAAATGGTTAAGAACATAAAAACAGCACTATCAGTTTTGATAGGTCTTTTTCCTGCGCTGTTTTTTTCACAAGAAACAAAACAGATGACCGCAGATGAAGTTGCAAATTTGGCAATTCAGAATCATCAGCAAATCAAAGTTTCTGCCCAAAATATCGACATCGCGAAACAGCAGACCGATATTACAAAACTTCAGAAACTTCCTACAATCACCGCTTCCACAAGTCAGTTTTACTTGGGAAATGTGGTGGCAATTGACAAAGATTTTTCAAATTCAACGACGATTCCGATGCCACATTACGGGAGTTCGTATGCGGTTCAGGCGACTCAACTCATCTTCAAAGGGGGATTGGTGAATAAGTCTATTGAGTTGGCTGGACTTCGTGAGCAACTTTCGGAATTGGATTTAGAGAAAAACAAACAAGATGTGAAGTTTCTGGTGATTTCAAATTATTTGGACATTTATAAAATCATCAATCAGGAAAAAATTTTTCAGAACAACAAAAAACTGGCTCAGGAAAGATTAAAAAACATCAATGATTTTTACAAACAAGGTATGATTACAAGAAACGAAATCATCCGTGGAGAATTAAACATCAAAAACCTCGACCAGGGAATTTTAACCTTAGTCAATAACAAGAAAATCCTTAATTACAATCTCAACATTGCTTTAGGTTTGAATTCTGAAACGCAGATTGTTCCTGTTGAAAATTTAGGAAACAAAGAAATCGGAATCGGAATGGATTATTATCTGAATCTCGCTCACGACAGCAATCCTCAGATGAAATCAGCAAAAACGAACATCGCAGTTGCCGATAAAAATATCGAAATCATTAAAACTGACAAAATGCCGACGCTCGCAGGTTTTGGAGGTTACACATTGCAAAGACCGATTACGACGAGAAATCCTGTTCTCGATATGTATGCCAGCGGTTGGCAAGGCGGCGTTTCTTTGAGTTATAATATCGATAATTTATACAAAACCAAAGAAAGAGTAAAGCTTGGTGAACTACAGAAAAATCAGGCAAATGATGCGATGACTTTGTTTCAGCAGAATCTCGATATGGTGGTGAATGCGGCTTATACCAAATATCAGGAAGCTCTTCAGCAGGCAGAAATTCTGAATGATGCTAAAAATCTGGCCGATGAAAACTGCAAAATCACAGAAGCCAAATATCTGAATCAATTGGCTGTTCAGGCTGAAATGATTGATGCACAAAATCAAAAACTGCAGTCGGAATTAGATTTTGCCAACGCAGAAATCAATGTGCTGTATCAATA
>JAGNPP010000317.1 GCA_017989575.1 Chryseobacterium sp. | reverse complement strand
GAAGATGTTGCAACAGGATGATGATTGAGGGAATTTGAAACATTTATTAATTTAAAAATTTAGAAATTATGGCAAGGCAAAAAGGCATAATTAAGTTGAAAGGTACTATCGGAGATATTACTTTTTACAAAACACAGGACGGGCATTTGGCTCGTGAAAAAGGCGGAATTGACGCGAGCAGAATCAAGAATGATCCTGCGTTTCAGAGAACACGTGAAAACGGTTCTGAGTTTGGTCGAGCCGGCAAGGCTGGCAAGATTTTGAGAACTTCCTTGAGAGCTTTGCTCATCAATACTGCCGATGGCAGAATGGTGAGTAGATTAACTCAAAAAATGGTTGAGGTAATTCAGGCGGATGTGACCAGCGTGAGAGGATTACGAAACGTGATTGATGGCGAAGCAGAATTGCTTGCCGGATTTGAATTCAACATCAGAGGAAAACTGGGCACCAGTTTATTTGCCCCATTTGTGGGAGCAATTGACCGTGCGACTGGTGAAATTTCTGTTGATATCGATCCGTTTATTCCTGCGAATATGATTGCTGCTCCGAGTGGAACCACCCACTTTAAAATCATATCTGCAGGAGCAGAAATTGATTTCGAAACAGAAACTTTCGTTGAAGCTCATTCGGAAACTGCGATTTTACCGTGGGATGCAGTGGCAACTGTTGCCATCAACCAAGTGAATGCAGTTACTCCGGCAAGCACAAAACCTTTGTTTTTGGCTTTAGGAGTTGAGTTCTACCAAGAAGTGAATGGACAAATGTACCCATTGAAAAATGGCGCTTACAACCCATTGGCATTGGTTCAGGTGAGCGGATTGTAGGATGGTCCTGGTGTTGACAAGGACTTATTTTCCCGAAGGAACGCAAGGGGTTTTAGAATGGAACGGCACAATAGTTTGTTATACCATCGAATTGCACTGGTTGGAAAACCAAAAGCGGATTTCTTGTATTCCCGAGGGAGAATATATCTTACAGAAGCGGTTTAGCCCCAAATTCAAATGGCACTTGCATTTGATGAATGTTCCGGGACGAGATTTGATTTTAATCCATCCCGCCAATGACGCCAAGAAAGAGTTGTTGGGCTGCATTGCTCCTGTAACCAAGCACACCGGAATTGGAAAGGGCAGTAATTCCCGAAAAGCGTTGGAAAAGCTGAAAACGTTAGTTTATACCGTTTTTGATCGAAATGAAGAAGTTAAAATAAATATCCAGTCTAAAAAAGAGTTCGTATGAAAATAGTAGAAAGAATTAAAGCACCCACACCCAAGTTTTTCAAGATTTTGAGAAGTGTTGGTTTGGCTTTGTTGGCCATCAGTGGAACAATTGTGGCAGCACCCATTGTTTTACCTGTAACGGTGGTAACCGTTGCAGGTTATATGGCGGTGGCTGGTGGAGTTATCTCGGCGGTTAGTCAAATGACTGTTGCGGAGGAGAATTTAAACAAACCGAGAGATGGAGACTAATATTTCCCTCCGAACTGGAACTGCATCTGGAACATTTTTGAGCATTTTGCCCAATATTCTTTCGGAAGATATTGCAAAAACAATTATCTTAGCGGTCGTGGGAGCTACTGCCAGTTTTATGGTTTCGCTCCTTTTAAAATGGTTGACAAAATCTAAAAATAAATAGTCTGGTTATGATTGGTAACCTTTTCCAGACTAACTAAGAAAGCCAAGTCGTGAGACCTGGCTTTTTTTATTTTATATTTCCTCGAAAATATTCAAGGTCACTTTTATGATGATGAATCATATAATCTATTGTAATTTATGCAATTGATGCAGTTTTTCTTAAACTAATTAAAAATTCTATCCTTGCCCAGCATATCTTTTATATTCTTTACGTGCCGATCTTGGATTTCTTTATTATCTCCATTTTTTACAGCTTCTTTTAATACTCGAACAACATCTCTTTTGTTAGAATAATTAGCTGGTTCATTTTCAAATATTATTTTATTGAAAACCTCCAAAACTCTATTTGATTTTACTAGAAAAGTTCCATTGGGAATAAAATCAACTTCTTTAAAAACGCAATCTCCATAAAAAACTACTACTGAATAGAAAGGAATATGATAAAACTGGTTGAGTTGTCTTTTTAAATCATCAATATGTTTATTGTTTTGCAAAATAGGATTATAAAATCGATATTTTTTTTTACCGTATGCGAGTACCTGAGTCCAATTCGTATTAAATCCTGAACCAAAAATCCAGCCTTTGTAATTCTTAACCTCAAATACAATAATACCTACCTTCGTAGCAACTACCAAATCAATTTGAGAGTAAAAACCATAATATCTTTTAACATAGAGATCGTGAAAAATAGTTTGCTCTGATATTCCAGATTTTAGAAGTTTCAATACAAGATTTCTTTCTGTCTTTGTGCCTCTATTTGAATTTGTAACAGTTTTTAATAATTTGTGATCCTTGTATTTTATAAAGATAACAAGGAAGGCTATGAGGAGAAGTATTCCAAAAGCAAAAATCATAAATTCTTCTTAGTTTTTTTCAACTTGTTGCTGAGGTTAATTTAAAGCCTAAACTCTTTCAAATATACATAATTATAAGATTTTCTTTTAGAATTCCTCGAAAATATTCAAGGTCACTTCTTCGATGACCACTTTTGCATTTGGACCATACAGTCCGTTATATTTGGCGGAGTCCAAGGCTTTTGGTCGGCTGTCAAATATTCCGAAAAAGACTCTTGAAATTTTGCTTTTCCAAATATCGGTTTGGTATAGAATGAATAGTTTCATAGTATTGATAATTTAGGTTAATAAAAATTATTTCCTGCAATAGCGGTACAAAATCGCTTTACGAATGTCATTTATGAGGATGATATCCTCTTTGTACTGTTTTTCTTTTTTTTCCAGAAGTTTGAGAGCTGCAACATTTTTTTGGTGCTGCTCGTGTTCCACCATCATCAAACTGGCTTGTGGATTGAATTCTTTTTTGAAGTCTGGAAGACGTAAAAAGGGAATAACCGAACCAATTAAAAAGGGGTGCCAGAATTTTGTCTGCCATAAACTGTAAGCGATAAAAAAGAGGCTTTCGCAATCTTCTTCTTTCTCAAAAATGATTACAAAGCTGTTTGTAAAGGGTTCTTTTTGCGGCTTTCCGCTGTTAATCCCCTTGTTAAGTACGAATAAATGTGGTTTTGTGTAAACGGTGTCTTTTCGGTGGGTCTTGATGATGAAATTTAGCATAGCATTGGATTTAAAAACTGGGTTAGGTTTTCAATTTTCCACAGGGTTCCGGTTGAAAGACCAATG
>JAGNPP010000316.1 GCA_017989575.1 Chryseobacterium sp. | reverse complement strand
GTCGTGTTGTTGTTTGGTTTGTTCTTTAAGATATGCTGAAATCATAATCAGGTTTTTTAAATTTTAATATAAAAGTTGTTCCCACGCCGCTTTCACTTTCGTAGCTTATAGCGCCGCCCATTTTTTCCATCAGATGTTGCACGATATTCAGTCCTACGCCGTTACCGTTGAAAGCTTTTGCATTGCTCATTCGGCTGAATATTTTAAACATTTTGTCCGCGTCTTTTTTGTCTATCCCAATGCCATTGTCGGTGATTTTATAAGTCACTTGATTGTGGAAAACTTCACCAATGATTTTTACCGTTGGATTACTGGATTTTGAAGAATATTTGATAGCATTGCCAATCACATTCCCGAAAACTTGATACACCATTGTTGGGTTTCCCAAAACTTCCGGTGTATTTTCTATAATGATTTCCGTGTGTGGCGCATCAAAACTGACTTTGGAATCCTCGGCAAGTTTGTTGATGAGAAGATCGACTTCAATTTTTTTAAGTTCGATTTCAGATTTTTTAATCTTGCTCAGTTCCAAAACATTTTTCATCATGTCGCTCATTGTATCAACTTGATTTACAATGTTGTCTAGGTATTTATGAGAACTGTCTTCGGATTTTACAATTCTTTTCATCAACTGTGCATTCAGTTTAATGACGGTCAATGGCGTATTAAGATCGTGAGAAATCGTGTAGGAAAAAGAATCCAATTCCTGATTCAGTTCTTTCAATTGATTATTCAAATCCAAAATCTGTGAAGACTTTGTGTGAGACGCTTTCAAGATAACAGAAGTGATCCATTTTGCCGATTCTATTTCCTTGGATTTCCAAGGAAGAGCAGTGTCTTTTACATATTCTTTCCAAATCTCAAAGGATTTTCGCGGAGAAAATTTGATGATTTCTACGCCATCTTTGATTTCGGAAATTGTTTTTTTTTCAGGATTTCCAGCCCATTTTATTTTCTGCCCTTGTTCCTTTCTAATCCAGATCAGCATATCGGACGTGTTATTTCCAAGAACGCTGATGATGATGCCACAACTAATATCGGAGTCGTCCAATTCCAGATTGCTGGTTTTGCAAAAAGTACTAGAAATAAAAATATTCTCCTCAAAATCTTGGTTGTTCACCTTGCTCCAATCGATGATTTTTTCAATATCGGAAAGATTCGGAACGTTGCCGTGCGTTAGGATTTCATTATTAATTTTAATAATCATTCCTTCTGCACCGCAAGTTTTCATAATATCATCGATATTATTTTCCAAGGCTTTCCCAAAATTCTCTTCACTAAGAAGATTTTGGCGCAATGATATATTATTGAGATTAATTCTTTGATAATCCTCCAGTGTTTCTCTGGATTTGAAAGTAGCGTAAGCATTTGCCGACGTTCTGGTCAACGTTTCCACCAAAAGTCGCGATTGCAGATCAAGATGTTTTGGCTTCGCATTTTGACACGCAACAATTCCCCACAACACACCATTGATGATGATGGATGTGCTGAAACTGGCTTCCATACCAGAATTCTTGATGTACTGAACGTGCACTGGCGACGTAGCTCTTGTCACGCTGTATGTAAGGTCGATTTTTTCTTTCTCCGTTCCTAAGATAGGATAGGTTTTGCCAGAAGCGTGAGATGTGATTCTGACTGGATTTTTAAGATATAAAGCTCTTGCCTGAGCCGGAATATCGGATTCTGGATAATGAAGGTGAAGGTAGCTTTCCAGTCCGTCTTTCACAGATTCTTCTATAACTTCGCCACTACCGTCGTACAAAAACTGGTAGATCATTGCCCGATCAAAATCGATGATTTCCTGTATTTCTTTTAGCAGGATTTTCCAGATATTCTCATCATTGGATTTTCTGAGAATGTTTTGAACCGCCTGATATTCTTTATTGATTTTATGATGGGGAAAAACCTTTTCTATTTCGTACAATGTAAATCCATTGTTGCTGTGAATAGAAAGTGTGTATTCCTCACCATTGAAATTGATATGTTGGATTGCAAGTTCTTGGTTGTGAGAGAAGTTGTCCCAGTTGATGTCAAGTTTTAGTTGATCAAACAGAACTTCTATTTTTTCTCCCAATACCGACTTGGGCTTCAATGAGAATAAACTTAAAACATTCTCACTGTAAAATGCGATCTCAGAGCCTTTGGTGCCAATTAAAAATCCATATTCCTGAACTTCGCCAATGATGTGGATGGGTTCCTGATCGCAGTTTATATACTCCTTAGGATACATAATTTTTTTACTGTATTTTTATGATAACTTATTCAAAAACAAAGTAAAAATATACTTATGTTAATTATGTAAATATATAAATAATAATTTTCAAATTAAATAAATAACAATAAATTAAAAACATTCTTTAACTCTATCATTTAAAATAATTTAAGCCAAAAATGCTGGTTGGAAATAATTATTTCATGTCGTACATTATAAGTGCGGTGATGAGTTTTGGCTCAATCAATGTACATTTTGGCGGCATTTTGATTTCTTTATCAGATATTTTCAAGAGATCGTTGAAACTGATTGGATAGATCCCAAAGCCAACTTTGAATTCTCCAGAATCTACTTTTTCCTTAATTTCAGTGATTCCATTTGTGTCAGAGGTTCCTTTCAGATAAGTGATTTTGTCTGTGTGTTTGGCATTTTCTATCCCAAATATTTTTTCAAAAATATACTTATCTACCAAATGGTGATCCAGGTCATTTTCATTTTTAAACTCTTCGCGGATGTTGTGTTTTACGTGCAAGCTGTAGAATTTCCCATCAAGATACATACTGATGTGGAATTTTTGCGAAGGAAAATACGGTGCTTCTCCTTTTTCGTGGATTTGGAAATCCTCTTGTAATTTATCTAATATTTCTTCTTTAGATAGACCATTCAAGTCGTTCAGAAGACGGTTGTAGTCATTAATTTTAATAGACTGGTTGGAGACTATGAAGCTGTAAACAAAGTTGTAATGCTCCGTTCCGTGCGATCTTTTGTACTTATCTCTCTGTTTTTTTGCATATTCTGCAACAGATCCAATTCTGTGATGTCCGTCTGCGATGTAAAAAGAATCAATCGGATCCAAAACCTCTTTGAACTGTTGAAGTTTTAGTCGGTTATCGATTCTCCAGATTTTATGTTTCACACCTTTTTCATCGGTGTAATTAATAATTGGAACGTTTTTTTGTTCGTGGTTCATCAGCAACTCTACTTTGGAATTAGCGTGATAAGTCAAAAGAACCGGTTCCGCTTGGATATTGACTTTTTCCAGATAGTGAGCCATTTTCATTCGGCGT